>JACMIU010000581.1 GCA_014380985.1 Armatimonadota bacterium
AGAATGGGAACATTTTCCCACGATTCCAACTTATGGCGGCAGTGTGGGCAGTAGGAGGGGGGGCTATTGAGCGAGTAACCTTTCGGCAACAGTTCGGGGCGCGTGAGTTCGATAATCGGCAAGCGGTAAATCACGACGCCGAGAAACGAGCCGACAATCGCGCCGAACATGGCAACAACTAAGTACCAGAAGTTTTCCAGAAAGCCGGTTACGGCGTAGGTTAGCCAGTATTCATTCATAGTGGTTAGGGATTGCAGTTGGGTAACCTACGTTACCGTGACGCCTATCATTGTCGGCGGATAAATCCGCGACCTTTACGAAGAAAGTCCACCTGCGTGGACTCCGGCATCGTTCGGCTTTCGCGTTCGCCGTTCGGCAATCGGAGTCCACGCAGGTGGACTTTCTTCGTAAAGGTCGCGGAGTTATCCGCCGACCAAACCGTCGGTCTGGACAGAATAGGTGCGGCACTTATCCACGGGAGGCGTGGTGCCTCCCGCGACACAGCGATTACTCGCCGCCGCCATCCTCGGTGTCACCACCCGACAAGCCCTGAATCGCGGCAAGTAGCGGCATGAACATAGCGATAACGATAAAGCCCACGGTGAAACCGAGGAACACAATCATAATCGGTTCAATCGCCGAGGTCAGCGACGCAATCGCGGAGTCTACTTCTTGGTCGTAGAAGTCGGCGATTTTCATCAGCATCGTGTCGAGTGCGCCCGATTCCTGCCCGATAGCGATCATCTGCACCACCATCGGCGGGAACATTTTCGACTTGCGGAGCGGCTCCGAAATCACGTCCCCTTCACGAACACGGGCGCGGGCGTCCAAAATCGCGTCGGAGATAATCTCGTTTGACACGGTTCCGGCAACGGTTTCGAGTGCTTGCAAAATCGGCACACCCGACGCGAGAAGCGTGGACAGGGTACGGGCGAAACGCGCCAAACATACTTTGTGGTTGAGTTTGCCGAACACGGGTACTTTGAGTTTCATGCGGTCGAGAACGCGGCGACCGAACTTGGTGCGACCGAACATCTTGGTTGCCGTGATAATCACGACTAAGATAATCAACGCCATCCACCATTTCGAGGTCAGGAAGTTGGAGGCGTCCATCAGCATCTTGGTCATCACCGGGAAGGAATCTTCCTTCAAACCGAGTTCTTTGAACAGGGCAATAAACTTCGGCAGGATAAATGTCACCAGAAACAGCACGATACCGATAGCCAGCACCGATACAATCGCCGGATAGGTCATTGCGGCTTGCACCTTGCGGCGCAGTTCAAGGTCTTTTTCGAGGAAGCCCGACAACCGTTGCAACGCTTCTTCCAGTACCCCGCCGACTTCCCCGGCGCGAACCAAACCGATAAACAGGTTGTTGAAGACGGTCGGGTATTTCGCCATCGCTTTTGAGAGCGTGTTACCTGCTTCGACTTCGGAGCGCAGGTCGGCGATAATCCGGCGCAGTTTCGCCGATGACGATTGGTCGGAAAGCACATCAAGGCAACGCACGAGCGACACACCGGCGTCAATCATGGTCGAGAACTGACGGCAGAACAGCGACAGGTCGCTCAGTTTGACGCGGGAAAAGCGGTCTAAAAAGTCGCTGTTTTTCCCGGCGGTTTTCGATTTCGCGGGTGCGGCTTTGGCGACTTTAACGTCTTTCACGGTCATGCCCTGTTGCGCGAGTCGTTGGCGCAGTTCCACGGGCGACATCGCTTCGGCGGTGCTACTAAGCACCTTTCCATCGGCGGCTTTGGCGGTATAGGCAAATACAGGCATAGTGCGTTTGAACTTTCTTTCCGGCTAAAAACAGAACGGTTGATACGGTGTTTAACGTCGCGGGTGCGGTTTCGGTTACGGGTGCGAACAAAATATTTTTTGCGTTGAGTTCACCGGGTATTATTGGCTTCCAGTATATCACGCGGGAGCGAATCGGTAAACACCTTATCTGACGACGTGCGGGGGCGTTTCGGTTCCCCGCGTTTTTGCGCCCCCCGGTTGAGACGTAGGCGCGGTACAATCGGGATATGCGCGTTTCCCGTCTGGAACTATTCGATTTTCGCAATTACGAAACCTGCCGCATCGAACCGGGCGCGGGACTGAATGTGCTGGTCGGCGCGAACGCGCAAGGCAAAACCAACCTGCTGGAGGCAGTGGGCGTTCTCGCCACCACGAAATCGGTGCGTGCGGGGCGCGACACGGAGATGGTGCGCTTCGGTGCGGAAGCGTGCCGGATTGTCGCCGAGGTGGTCAAGGAAACCGGTAGCGGCGATACGTTGCTCGAAATCGCCATCGGCGCGGGCGGAGCGCAAAGTACCGCCGTCAGTGCAAGCACTGCGCGGGTTTCCGAGCGCAAGTTGGTCAAAATCAACCACGGCAAGCAAACCCGAATCGCCGATCTAATCGGTCATTTGAACGCCGTTTTCTTTTCGTCGCTTGACCTTGACATCGTGCGCGGCGAACCCACCGAGCGACGCCGCTTTCTCGATTACGAGATAGCGCAGGTGTCGCCCGCGTACCTGCTCGCCTACGCGCAGTTCAAAAAAGCCCTTGAACAGCGCAATCGCCTCTTAAAAGACATTCGCTTCGGCGCGATGTCGCCCGACGCGCTGGACGCTTGGACGGAGCAAATTATCCGGCACGGCGCACGGCTGATGGAGCGTCGCCGCGCCTACATCGCGCAATTAGCGCACCACGCCGACACGGTGCAACGCGGTATCACCGACGGCGCGGAAACGCTGACGGTCGAATACTGCCCGTCGTTCGCATTGGACACCGGCGCGGTCGGGGAGGCGGAAATCGCCGAAGCGTTCCGCGTCGCGCTTGCCGGGATGCGCCGCGAGGAACTCGCCCGTGGCTCCACGCTTCTCGGACCGCAACGCGACGATTTGCAGTTTCGCGTCGGCACGGACGCCGCAAGTGCGACCGATGTCCGGTTGTACGGTTCGCAGGGACAACAGCGCACCGTGGCACTTGCCTTGCGCCTCGCCGAACGCCGCCTTTTAGAAGAAATGGTCGGCGAACCCCCGGTCGTGCTACTCGACGACGTATTATCCGACCTTGACGAACGCCGCCGCAAAGAGGTGCTTGCCCTGTCGCTGACCGGGGGGCAACAAACGTTTTTGACCGTGACCGAAACCGACGCCCTGCCCCCCGAAGCCCGCGACGCCGCGACGATTTGGGAGGTGAACGCGGGCGTTATCACCCGGCGCGGCGGTTGAAAAGCGGTAGAATAAAGCACCATTGAAAGGAGCAAAACTTATGGCAGTAGTTTCCCCCCCCGTACCAACGCGAATCCCGGCAACGAACGGCACGAACGATCACGCACCGCGCCCGCAAACCCGCGACGAACTGATTGATGCCTTGATGCGAACCGAAGGCAAAGCAGAAATTATCTACGGAAGGATTCAACACTTCGACATGACAGGATACGAGCCGATGAATGCAGGCGGCAATATTTATGGTGCACTGAAATCATGGATCCGACAAACGGGCGCGACAGGGAAAGCCGCTACGGACGGAGCCGGTTTTCTTTGTAATCTACCACACCGTCAGTCCTTCTCGCCGGATGCTTCGTACTACACCGGAGAATTACCCGGCATGAAGTTCCTGCCCGAACCGCCGACTTTCGCGGTCGAAGTGCGTTCGGAAGGGGACTACGGAACCGCCGCCGAGCGCGATATGAAAGACAAACGCGCCGACTATTTTGCCACCGGGTCAACTGAAGTCGTATGGGACGTTGACCTGCTCTCCCCCGATGCGGTTGTCCGCAAGTTCACGAAAACGGGAGGCGCGGAAAAACCGGTTGTGACATTCCAGCGCGGCGAAACCGCCGACGCCGAACCTGCCGTTCCCGGCTTTTCGATGCCGGTAGATGACCTTTTCGAGTAAAGTCATCATTTGACAAATAAACTACCGATGTAGTATGATTTGTTCATGACATTTCGCTTCGCCGTTGCCGCTCTCATTGCGCTGTTCTTTTTGCATCCCGCGCCCGCCGACGCAAAAGAAACGCCCGTTTCGCCGAAGGTCTGGGGCTACGTCGCCCGACCCGACGGCAGTATCGGTGTCTACCACCTCGACACGCGCACCGGCGACCTGCGCGTCGTTCCCCGAAACACCGTATCGGCGGTCAGTAGCAAGACTCCTGCGCGTCCTTTGATGCTTGTCGCGCACCCGTCAGGGCGGTATGTGTATGCCTTTGCTCCGTTCGAGCCTTACAACGATGGTATGGATATTAACGATGAAGGAACTCCCCGCGACATTCGCAAGCGTCTTCCGGTTTGGCAGGTGCGCGTTTACCGCGTTATCGCGGCGTCCGGTGCACTCAAAGCGGTTCAAACGGCGCGGGTTCCCGTTCCCCTTGCCGGACTGATACCGCATCCGAGTGGGCGTTTCTTGTACGGCGTGGGACCCGATGGGATTCTGTGCGTTTTGACGGTGAGCAAAGACGGAGCACTGACAGCCGGGAAGCGGGTGCGTATCGGTGACACCTTCGGCGTCGTGAGCGACCTTTACAACGACGGCCCGTGGCAAATCACGTTCGCGCCTAATGGCAAAACGCTCTACACGTTAAGCGGTTCCTACAGCATGGAATACAGAAACTACGAGTGGCGACAATGGCGCGTCGGTGCGGATGGCGGCTTGACAAAAATCGGCGACACATGGGAGTACCGCAGTATTCGTGACGGGAACGCGCCGAAATCGGTGCGCGAAGACCCCGGCATGATTCGCGCCGTGTCGCCGAAGGGCGATACCATCGTGGCGCGGGGCGGTTCCGGCACGGTCTGGGTGTGCCGCACCAACCCGCGCACCGGGGGGATTCTGCCACCGGGAAAGCCGCTTCCGCTATCGAATCTCGGCGGAGACGGGGAACACCGCTTTCACGCGAACCCCCGGTATCCGCTCGTGTACGTGGGTAAGGAGTACGTGCCGACAACGCGCTACGGCGTGTACCGATGGGGCGCGGCGGGCGAACTGCGAAAAACGGGAAGTTTCGCGCCGCTTCTTTCCTCGAAGCAGAACACCATGCTCTACGCCGAGCCAACCGGTCGCTACCTCATCGAATGGGGAAGAACTACGGTGGCGACGCACCGAACGAATGAGCGGGGCGACGTGACCCCCGCCCGCGCCGCGAAACGACTACCGAACGAAACCGGGTGGGCGGTGCTGTTTGTCGCGCCGCCGACGCCCTGAAAGGGACTATCTTCTTGCTACGCTTTTTAATTCTGTTGTTTTGTTTCACATTGACGGCACGGGCGAATGGCACGGTATCCGTTGCTCGTCCCTCCCCGCCACCGGGTTCGGTCTTTCTGTTCGCGCCGCGAATCGGGGGGGCGAAAATCGCTTGCTTTCGTCTTGACACGCGCACCGGCAAACTCGCCGCGCTTCCCGACACGCTGCTTCCCGGTCAAAACGCGAAACGTTCGCTACAAATCGTGCGGCATCCCGGTGGGCAATATATTTATGCTTTCGCGCCGTTCGACGAATCGTTAGACATGAGCGAACACCCCACGCAGATGCCGTGGTACGTTAACCGAACCACGACCGTTGTTAGCGTGTTACGGATCAACAACCGCACCGGCGCATTGACGCTTCTGCAGACGCTCGCGGTTCCGGCAGTGCTGGGGCAAATCACGCCGCACCCGTCAGGTCGCTACCTGCTCGGCGTCGGCGGCGACAACGTGCTACTAACGATCGGCGTCGCGCAGAACGGTCGCCTTCACCTGAAAAACAGAAGCACCGACAAGAGAACATTCGCTATGGATTTTTCCGGCTACATCACAGCCGAATACTACGATTGGCGGTTCGCGCCGGGCGGCGACTATCTGTACGCGCTTGTCGGCGGTTGGCACAAAGACGCCGGAAGTAGCATCGGTTTGGATCGTTACCGCGTGGGCAAAAACGGCAATCTGACACGGTTCGGTGCGGAATGGTTTCGCGGCAGGGTGGAAGCCGAATTGGGTGGCGACAACGATTTCGGGCGCGTTGTACCGCGATACCCCGTGTCGCGTGACCCCGGTAGCGTTGTCGCTTGGACGCGCACCGGCAAAACCGCGCTTTTGCGAACGCGGCAGGGGGCGGTTCGCGTTTGCCACGTCCTGCGCGGGGGGGCGTCGCTCGCCGCCGCGTCGCCCCCGCAGTTTTTGCTCGCTCCCCGTGCCGATACCGGGCGGTCTTCACGCGGTTTCGACACACCCGCCACGGTTGCCCCGGTGGGAAAGCGTGATGTTCTCTATATCTACGACGCGGGCTACTGCGATACGCCCTACGAGACGTACCGCGAAGTGTCGGGGGGACGCTTGCGCCGCGTACAAACGTTTCGCGGCGCGGCGACCCGGTACAGCAACAGTCGTCAACTGATCGCCGAGCCAACGGGGCGTTTACTGCTGGAAATCCGTTACGGCAGAGTACGCGACAAAAACAATCCCGACAACGGTGATAGCCTTCATGTGCGCCTTTCCGTGCTACGATTGCGGAAAAACGAACCGCCCGTGCTGATCCGCGGCTGGCAAGAGTTGAGCCAAACCGCAGGCTGGGGGGTGGTTTTCGCGGAACCGGCGAA
>JACMIU010000582.1 GCA_014380985.1 Armatimonadota bacterium
CACCGCGCCGACGCTCCTCGCTCGGACCCGAAGTCGGCTTCTACTTCCCGACAGACCAGCGCACCCGCGATGCGTTCGGCTCCACATGGGTCAACTATGGCGTAGGATTTCGCCCTATCGCCCTCGCGTCGCGCAAAGGCGTTCTCGGCTTCGATGTCAACATCGTCTCCACCTCCGGTAGCGGACGCCGCGCCCTGCTGATTCCGGTGAACGTCATCTACAAACGCGCCCTCGGCGGCAGTGCCACCCCCGGCGAAGGCGTCACTCCGTACGCCGGTGTAGCGACAGGGCTATTGATTGCTGACCTGCGTTCCGATAATTTCGGTGTGTCGTCCGGTTTCCGGGGCGGGTACGGCGGTACGTTCCTGCTCGGCTTCACTGTCAACACGCAGTTTTTCGTCGAAGCCCGGTATCAGGTCTACAGCAAAATCAAAGGCTTCGACGTGTCCGGTATCGGTTTGTCCACCGGATTCCGTTTTTAGCACATAGCGGCGCGAAAAAACGAAACCCCGCGCCGCTTTTCGGCGTATAGATTATACGCCCGTAACGCAAGTAAAACGGGTACAATGATTGTCTAAACCAACGTGTTAGATGCCACGGTGAACGCGCCATCCACGAAAGAACCGGAAAGAAAGAACCGATGTCAACCTACAAGCGATGTTGCGCGTGCGACTACTGGGTAACGACTGCCGATAAGCGTTGCCCCAACTGCGGCATTTCCGACCCGCGCACCGACCGCACCGATTCCCTCACCATGGAAGCCCCCATGACCGATGGAACCCGTGCCGCGTTCGGCGGCTTCGTCGGGGCGGTTATCGGCGGCTTTCTGATGCAGGGCATGGGCGTTGCCGTCGGGGTTGCCGTCGGCGTATCGCTCGGCGTCCTCCTCGGAGCCGACCGCGAATGGGCTCCCGGCGAAATGCCCGGCGCACTCATTCGCACCCGCCACATGGCGTCCCTACGGCACGTCGAGGATACCATTCAAGAACGCCTGTCCGACATCGCTTCCCGCGAAAAACGGCTGTTTGAAGTCCGCCACAAAACCGAAGCCGAAGCCGTCAGCATGGGGCAAACGCGCATGGAAAAACTGCGCTCCGCCCTCGAATCCGCGATTGCGATTCTCGCCCGTCAGCGCGAGCGATACCACGCCAAACTCTGGGAAATCGCCCTTGTCCGGTGGCAAAACAACTTAGAGCCGCTCGCGTCCGACTGGGATAAACTCACGCACGACGAGTGCAACCATCGTCTGCGGCAATTAGAAGCCGCCCGCGACCGGGGCGAAGCGTTCCTGCGGGACTGGGCGGGCGTAGACCTATCGGAAATCCCCGAAGGCGACCGGTGCGTCGCAAGGCTTCGCCAAGCGTTAGCCTCGTGCGCCAAACTGCGCGAAGCGTTAATCGTCCAGCAAGCCGCCCTCGCCGTGAAGGGAATCGCCCCGATGGAGGACGCCCTTGTCCCGGCGATGGCTCCGACCAAATCGCTGGAAAACTTAGACCTGTTCAACGCCCGCGCCACCCTCGGCGAGTTCAGTTCCGCGTTCAGCGAACTGGAAGCCGAATACTCGCGCCTCAAATCCGAGGACGAAATCGCCGAACAAGCCGTCATGGTGCGCCGGATGGGATAGGCGGCTTGCCGGGCGTTTCACGTGAAACGCCCGGCAAAGGGTGTAGGCTTCGTGCCGCGCAGTTCGGGTAGCAACACGAACGCCCCAAACCGCCCCAGCGCATCCGTTAGCAAAAACCGCGCCGCCTCCTGCCGATTCCGCGTCTCCAAAAACGTCATCGCCCGCAAAAGCCCCGCCAACGCCGTTCGATCCAGTGCCACCGAAACCATCTGAACCACATCCACCGTGCGCTCCCCGCACATCTCCCAAACCGCCCGCCCCGCCAGCCGCCCCCGCGACACCTGCGAACGGGGAGAAGTCGGTTGGTTTGGTTCAGGTGGTTTCGGTGGCTTTGGATCGAACGGCGATGGCGGGGCTTTTGCGGGCGATGACGTTTTTGGAGACGCGGAATCGGCAGGAGGCGGCGCGGTTTTTGCTAACGGATGCGCTGGGGC
>JACMIU010000583.1 GCA_014380985.1 Armatimonadota bacterium
CCGCGTACACCGCGCGCGCTTCGCGGTAGCGCACGAACGCCGCGCGGTTGTCGCCGTCGCAGTTGGCGAAATGCCCGGCGCTGAGCAGGGCGTCGGCGCGCGCCTGGGTGCCCCGTTCGTCGGATGCGCATAGCGCCGTTTCGGTGAGTTCGCGCCCCGTTTGGATGTGCCCGCGCACGTACCAGAAGTAGTGCAGGTTCGCCGCCAACGCCAGGGCGTCGCACGGCTTGGCGTCGCACAGATACCGGACGGCGGCGGCGAGGTCGTCCCGGTTTTCGTCGAGCGAACGCAGTATCCGGGAGGCGTCCGGCGTGTGCCAGGCGTCCTGCGCGCGCGCCGCGACGTGTTGTTGCCGGGCGGCGTGTTGTCGGCGGAGCCGCTCCCGCTCGGGCGCACTCAGGGCGTCCGACACACCGGACAGCGCGTTCAGTAGAAGCGGACCGGGCTCCCCCGGCAGAACGATCCCGGCTTCACGGAGGGTGGCGAGGAGCCGGACGGCGTCGGCGGTCGGCGAGGACGGCGTCGGCGGGGCGGAATCGGGCGGTACCGCGTACCGCGCCCGCGCCGAGAGCGCCCAGGGCAGGTCGCAGTCCGGTAAGAACGCTCCCTTCGCCCACAACTCGCGTAGGGCGGACCGGTCGCCGCGTTTCTGCCCGGCTTCCCAGCGGTCAACGTCGGTCTGGACGCGGGGCGCGAGCGCGATACTCGCGCGCGGTGCGGCGGCATCGAACGGGTCGAAAGGGCGCAGGGCGCGCCGGATGAGCGAAACGGTCTGTTTCAGGCGTCCCCGCGCGACCGCCGAATCCGCGTCGTGCCAGAGCGCGTCGGCGACGGCGTCGCGGGACGCGGGGCGTTCCCGCGCCAGCGCGAGAAAGGCGAGCAGTTCCCCCGCTTTGCGCGTCGGGAACCGCTCGGCGACGCGGAGGACGTCGCCTTGCGCCGCGCGCACGGTGACACACACACCGCCGAATGTGCAAAGCTCGATCACCCCGTCCGGCTCACTATTTCGATTGTTTTCTCCGGCAAAAAGCGTCACGCCGTCTCCCCGGTCTGGAAATCGTGTGTCTATTCGCCGGGGACGATGTTTATTCCTTTTTTCTGCCCGCGCCCGCGCCCCGATCAGCCCGGCGAAGACCGGATAGGCGCGGTTCGGGCGCGACAGAAACTCCGGGTGAAACTGCGTCGCGGCGAAGAACGGGCGAACCGACCCCATTTGCCACGGTTTACGGCTTTCCCGGACTGTCCGGCGGCAAGGACAAGATTACGCCTTGCTTGACGCGAAGGCGGATTTGTTTTAGGCGGCGAATATCCTGCGACGGGTCGGCATCTATAACCAGGAAACTGGCTTCGTACCCTTCGGCTAAGTGCCCGATTTTGCGTTTGGGGAAGATTGTCCGCGACGACTCGCACCACATGCGGAGCAGTTCACGGTCGGTGAAAATGCCTGAGTTTCGCAGGTACTCGGCTTCGCCCCACGGCCCCTGCCCGTAGTTGTCGGACCCGACAGCGATTTGTACGCCGTATTTTCTGAGCATTTGCAGGTTGCGCTTTTGCACCCCTTGAACACGCTCCAAAGTGCCCGGTGTCTTAGAAACTGTATAAAATGGGGCAAGCGAAGCAGTTGGGGTTATCACGCCGCCGCGCTTTCCGAACGCTCGCACCGTTTTTTCGTCCAGTACATAGGCTTGCGCCGGACTGTCGTTCATGCTGTAACCGGGCAAATGCGCGAACCCGTCCACCCCGGCGTCCACGGCAACCTTGAAATCGTAGGCGTTTTCCACATGCGCAAACACGCGCAACCCTGAGCGGTGTGCCCGCTTTACGATCTCCGGCACGATTTCGGGGGGTAAGCCGTTGTCGCCAGGTTCCGCCTTTTTGCGTTTTTCTTCATAACGATCAGATTCCAACAGCATGATTTTTAGCACGTCGGGTGGGCGGCGTTTAATTTGCGGCCACGCGCGGTTCAGCATCGGGGGCGTTTCCACAAAAAAGTACGTTTCTCCCTCGCCTTTGCGCAGCGTGCGGACCCGCTCTCTGTTTTGGGCGGAGTCCATATCGGCGTAGAAACCGTTGGCGAGCGACTCATAAATCAGAAACGGATGCCCCAGCGTCGCGGTCAGCGATGCATCGGCGTAGGAAACATCTATGCCGTTGGGGACATCGAAGAACGCCCGCACGGAAGGTTTGCGACGTGCCACAGCCCCGTTGCCCAAACTTTGCGCGTAGAATACACCCTCGCGCAAGTATTGCGGGACCAACGTTTGCGCCATAGATGCCGTGTCAAAGTGGTGGCAGTGCGCGTCGGCTAGGGGAGGAACCACAAACCCGCCGCGTAGATCTATGGTTTCGCTGACTTGCCTCGGCTTTTCAAAGGTCAGCGTCCCACCGACCACGTACCCGGTGCGCGGGTCGAAACGGTTGCCGTTGTACCAGAGTCCGTTCACATACGCCCGATTCGGGGTCGCGGGTAACTCGGACAGGGGCGTTTGCGCCTGTGTTGCACAGGCGCAAACACCAGTAATACTCAACGCCAAATATACAAACTTGAACATGAATCCTCTCTTCCTGTTTGGCTCTCGTCGTCATCTACCATTTTTCCACTTCGGCGATGACGCCCTCCATCCAATCCCATTCCTCCTGCAGACGCCCCAAACTATGGCGCACCCCGGCGTAAACCCACGGCGCATTCTGGAGCAGGTCACGGTGATACTGCCACTCTTTGCCGTCGCTTGCTTTTGCTCGCTCGAAATTTACCGCCGATTCGGATAGCTGGGTCAATCGCGGGCGCAGCATCTCTAGCCGTTCGCGGAGCAACCCGGTTCGCTGGTCGGGGGGCAGATGATGTATGAAAGCCAGCCCCATATCAACATCACGGGTGTCGGGTTTGGCACTTCGGCATGTTTCCCGAAGCAGGGCAAAGAAGGCGGACTTGCCGTCGGGCGTGACTCGGTACACATAGCGCGGGGGGCGGTTGCCCTCCTGCTCCATCCCGCGCTCCTCGATCAAGCCTTCTTCCTGCAACTTGCCCAGCGCGTGATAAATCGAGCCGAACCCGATATTGGCCCAGCGTTCCACTCCCCACAACTTCGCCACTTCCTTGATTTCGTAGCCGTGAATGTCGCGGCTATGCACCAAGCCTAAAACAAAAAGCCGGACAGACATAGGACATACTCAAGATTGAGTATGTCCTATTTTCCGCGAAATAGCAAGACGACATAAGCGGGGCTTTTGTCGGGGCTAGTTTAGCGCACTGTCGCTAAACCTTGTTTTTCGACGCGAGTGCCGTCTCGATCAGACCAGCGAAGAGCGGGTGGGCGCGGTTCGGGCGCGACAGGAACTCCGGGTGGAACTGCGTCGCGATAAAGAACGGGTGCACCGACTGCGGCAGTTCGACGATCTCGACCAGCTTGTGATCCGGCGAAAGGCCGGAAAATACCAGCCCGGCTTTGGTAAGCAGATCGCGGTACTCGTTATTCACCTCGAAGCGGTGGCGGTGCCGCTCCTCGACGTTGGTCTTGCCGTACAGTTTCGACGCCAGCGTTTCCGGCGCGAGGGCGCAGGGC
>JACMIU010000062.1 GCA_014380985.1 Armatimonadota bacterium
CGATGATCGAAGGCAACCGGAAGTAGGTAGCGGTGATTCGTATTGTGAAACCGGTGACATCGCCGGACATTCTGCAAACACGCGGTGCGGCAAAGCGGGTGGAAGACTGTGCGGCGTATGATACCGGCATTCGGCTGTTTAGTTTCGAGGACGCTATTTATGCCGAAAAAGGGGTCAAAGAATTACTCATTGAAGCACAGTATGGCAAGTGCGCGTTCTGCGAAAGTTATGTTGCCGACGACGGACACGTGGAACATTTCCGTCCGAAATCGGCGGTACGCTCGCGTCGCGGTAAGCGCAACCTGACGCCGGGGTATTACTGGCTCGCTTACGATTGAGATAACTTGCTGCTTTCTTGCGCCACTTGTAACCAAAAATGCAAGGAAGCCCTCTTTCCCATTGCCGACGAAACGCGCCGCGCCCGCTTCCATAACGATGATGTGTCGCAGGAGACCGCTTTGCTGATTCAACCGGCACTGGAGAACCCCGCCGATCACATAACCTTCAACAAGTACACGGCGGTAGGCGTTGCCGGAAGTGCGAAAGGCAAGGAAACGATTGACGTTCTGCAACTAAACCGCAACGGTCTTGTCGGGCGTCGTACACGATGGTACTCCGTGATACAAAACACCTTACAAAAAATCGTGGAACTGGAGAATCATCCGGCACTGAGGCGAACGCAGTCGGCAGAATTAGTCGCCGACTTGTTGCACGAACTGTCGGGTTTTGCCCACCCCGACGCCGAGTTTTCCGCAATGGCGCGAGTGGCACTACAACCGAAGGCAACGTGAACAAAGCAGGAATCCGCGCCCGCCGTGCCGAACCATTCCTCGGAGGTCGCGGCATGAACGAAACGGAAACCCCGCTCACCATCTACACGGTCGGACACAGCAACCAGTCCGCCGAGGCGTTTCTGCGCTTGCTCACGGATGCCGGGATAGATACGCTCGCCGATGTGCGTTCCGCGCCCGCGTCGCGCTATCTGCCGCAATTCAACCAGCGTGATCTGCAGGAATCGGTCGAGAACGTCGGACTGCGCTACGTGTTTTTCGGCGATTCACTCGGCGGTCGCCCCCCGAAGCCGAGTTTTACGACGAAGCCGGTCACGTCCGCTACGACAAAGTAGCGCAGTGCGAACGCTTTCAAGCCGGAGTCGAAAAACTGCTTCGCGGCGCACGGCGCGGTATCAAGGTCGCGCTGATGTGTTCCGAGGAAGACCCGCTGGTGTGCCACCGGCATCTGCTGGTCGGGCGGGTGCTCGAAAAATCGCACAGTGTTCGGGTTCTGCATCTGCGCGGCGACGGGCGCGTGCAAACCACACTTGACGCCGAGGGCGCGAACGCCGCACTGCCGTCCCTGTTCGACGAAGTGAGCGACGCGGCACTGGAGAAAGAATGGAAATCTATACCATCGGTTTTACGCAAACGTCCGCCGAAGCCTTTTTCGGGCGATTAAACGCGGCGGGCATCAAACGCCTTTTGGACGTGCGCCTGAACAATTCGTCGCAACTCGCGGGATGGGCGAAACGCGCCGACCTACCGTATTTCCTGCGCGAATTGTGCGGCGCAACGTATGTTCACGAAGCCCAACTCGCCCCGACGCAAGCCTTGTTGGACGCTTACAAGAAGAACGGGGGGACTGGAGCGAGTACGAACGCGATTTTCTGGCACTGATGGCGGAGCGCGAAATACAGAACCTTCCGCCCGCGCTGTTTTTTGACGTTCCCACCGTGCTACTGTGTTCGGAATCCACCGCCGCGAACTGCCACCGGCGGTTGGTGCTGGATTATCTGGCGCGGCATTGGGAGCCGTTCGCCGTCACGCACCTGTAGTGTCACCCGCGAATTGCCGCGTCCCATTCCAGTTTGGGGCGCATGATGCCCGCCAACTTTTCCGCGCTTGCCCCGTGTCCAGCGACATCTTCGATGCGAAACGATAGCGCGTAATCGGTTTGCTGAAGTACCCGCTCGTTCGGCACGTCCGCCATGATGCCGACTAAAAACGTGCCTTCGTTGAACGTGTGCGGAGGGAAAACGCACTGGCTGACGTACTCGCCGGGCGTGTGTCGCGGGCGGGTTGACCATTCGGGGTCGTGCGTGTACGCCGCTAAAACCCCCTCCGGCGTTTGCACACCGAACTTCATTCGCAGGTTCGCAATTGGCGCGGACACGGTGTAGGCGATTTCCACGGTGAACGGTTCGCGCCCGTCAATCGCCGGGGCGACCGCGCCGGTTTGGTCAAGAACGCGCACGTGCCGCAAAAAGAAGTCTGGCGAGGGAGAACGTTCGGGCGAAAAAAACAGTTCCGCCGCGCCGGTTTCGGCTTCGGCGACATAGAGCGCGGTCACGGCGTCGGTGGAGTCGTCCATCGTCAGTTGCCCGTTTTTCAGGAACAAAGCGCGGTTGCAAAGAGCGCGAACCGCCGCCATGTTGTGCGACACAAAAAGCACCGTACGCCCGCCCTCCTGCGCGACATCCTGCATTTTGCCGAGGCATTTGCGCTGAAACTGCGCGTCGCCCACGGCTAACACTTCGTCCACAATCAGGATTTCCGGGTTTAGATGCGCGGCGACCGCGAACGCGAGCCGGACATACATTCCCGACGAATACCGCTTGACCGGGGTATCAAGGAACGCTTCAACCTCGGCGAACTCCACGATATTATCAAACTGCTTGGCGATTTCGGGGCGGGTCATGCCCAATATCGCACCGTTCAAATACACGTTTTCGCGCCCGGTCAATTCGGGATGAAAGCCGGTGCCGACTTCTAAGAGTGACCCGACGCGACCGTACAAGTCAATTTCGCCCTCGGTCGGCTCGGTGATGCGCGACAGGAGTTTGAGGAGTGTGGACTTGCCCGCGCCGTTGCGCCCGACCACGCCGACAATATCACCGTCGTGCAGGTCGAACGAGATACCACGATTCGCCCAAAACTCGGTGTAGGAAGTCTTCGTGCCGCCCTTCAGCGCGGACAGAAGACTTTCGGCGAGCGTTGTCGCCGTATGTCC
>JACMIU010000584.1 GCA_014380985.1 Armatimonadota bacterium
ATCCGGCACCGTTGCTTACACCCTCTCCACCATTGATGCGCCTCCGGTATGCCCGAACGCGACCGCTGGTGTTGTCACCGCGCAAGCTGTGCCCTACTACCATACCATCAACAACCAACCGCTCTAATAAAACAAACCGGTCTCCGGAATCGGAACGCTCACACGTAACCACGACGCCCCGACTCTCATAAAGAGAGTCGGGGCGTTCGCCATTCGCGTGGGCAGCGCAAGTTAGGATCGGACACCGCGCCTGCCCCGCCGTCCCTTACGATAATTGTTTGGTGGTGTCTGCGTCGGTAGAGGGCGGCAGGATGTTGCCGCTACGGAGGAAGGCAATCTCTAACCGCAGGAGCAGATTCTCGTGGTCACGCCGCGCCATCTCGCGGTCTTTTTGCACCTCGAAAATGACGCGCTCTACAACCCGTGTCAAGTCGCTCATTTCCTGACGCAGACTGCGAATGTCTTCACGCACGGCTTTCACGTCCTGTTGCAACTCTTTGATGTCTTCCTCATGCTTCGCTATCTTCGCGGTGATGGAAAAAAGTTGCTTGCCGTAATCTAATAACTTTTCCCACATACGCCTACCATGCTACCTTCAAGCGTGCCAGCACAGCGCGATTTTCTTCGCTCATTCGCAGAAACTCCGCTCGCAAACGCTTCGTTTCGGCTTTGAGACGTTCGGTTTCGGCTCGGTCGCCTTCCATCCGCTCGTTGAGCGCGTACATATCGCGGAGCAGTTGCTCAACTTCTGCCTCCTGCGAGTCGTTTGCTACTAAACTGTTGACTGACATAGTTTTCACCCTCCATTGCTATTGTACCAAGAAAAAGGGCGATTCTCCTGCGGGAGAATCGCCCGTACTTCCTCACCAACCGCCCCTTAAGCATGAGCCGGGGGCGTGGTCGGCTTCGGCAGGTCAGCCGGTATCGGCGTGTCAATCGCTATCTGCGCTTGATTCGCCGCCGCTTTTTCCGTTTTGCCGCCCGGCTTTACCTTGATAGGCGTAGACACCACCGGTTTTTCCAGCGCGAACGCCATCACCTCGTCCACTGTTTTCGCAAACTGGAACGTCATGCCCTCACGCAGTTCCGCCGGGATGTCCTCCTCCAAGTCCTTGCGGTTGCGGTCGGGTAGAATCACGGTTTTGATTCCCGCCCGCTTCGCCGCCAAGACCTTCTCCTTGATGCCGCCCACCGGTAGCACCCTGCCGGTGAGTGTCACCTCGCCGGTCATCGCAAGCGCGGGCTTGACCGGACGCCCCGACAACAAACTCGTCATCGCGGTAGTCATCGTCACGCCCGCCGAGGGCCCGTCTTTCGGAATCGCGCCCGCCGGAACGTGAACGTGAATCTCGGTATCGTTCCAAAACTTCGGATCAATCCCAAAATCCGCCGCGTGCGACCGCACATACGATAGCGCGGTTTTCGCCGACTCCTGCATTACCGAGCCGAGTTGCCCCGTAAGTTGCAGGTTCTTGCCACCGTCCATCTTTTGCGCCTCGATAAAGATAACATCGCCGCCGACCGGTGTCCAAACCAGCCCCGTCACGACGCCGGGAATGCCGGTGCGCTCCTCGATCTCCTCGTACTCGTAGCGCGGTGCGCCCAAATACGTTTTGACCTGCGCCGCATCAATCTCCATCGCCTCGATTTTGCCCTCGGCGAACGCACGGGTCACCTTTCGCAATACCGACGCGATTTCGCGCTCTAAGTTGCGGACACCGGCTTCACGGGTGTAGCCGCGCACCAGCGTCGTTAGCCCCGCGTCGGTGAACGTCACCACTTCCGGGTCTAAACCGTGTTCGCCTATCTGCTTCGGAACCAGATGTTGCCGCGCAATTGCCACCTTTTCCTGTTCCGTGTAGCCCGCGATTTCGATAATCTCCATGCGGTCACGGAGCGGACCTGAAATGTTCTCCAAGTTATTCGCGGTGCAAACGAACAGCACCTTCGACAAATCGAACGGCACATCCAGATAGTTGTCGCGGAACGTGTGATTCTGCTCCGGGTCTAATACTTCCAGCAGTGCCGACGACGGATCGCCGCGATAATCGCTCGACACCTTGTCAATTTCGTCCAGCATAAAGAGCGGGTTATTCGTTTCCGCCCGCTTCAGATTCTGAATAATTTGCCCCGGCATCGCCCCGATATACGTGCGTCGGTGTCCGCGAATCTCTGCCTCGTCCCGCAAGCCGCCGAGCGAAATACGGTGGAACTTCTTCCCCAAAGCCCGCGCAATCGAACGACCGAGCGACGTTTTGCCGACGCCGGGAGGGCCCGCGAGGCACAGAATCGGTTGCCGCGTCGTGCCTTCTTTTTTGAACTTTCGCACCGACAGGTACTCCAAGATTCGGTCTTTGACCTTCGGCAAGCCGTGATGGTCTTCGTCCAAGACGCGCTCGACTTCGGCAATATCAAGGTTGTCGTCCGACGACGTTATCCACGGTAGGGACGCGAGCAAATCAATGTAGGTGCGCGACACGGTGTATTCGGGTGCGCCCGGCGACATTCGCTGTAGACGGTCAAGTTCGCGGTCGGCTTCTTTTCGCGCTTCTTCCGGCATCCCGGATTCGGCGACCTTTTTCTTGAGTTCCTCGATTTCCTGCCCGCGATCTTCGCCCTCGCCGAGTTCCTTTTGAATCGCTTTCAGTTGTTCACGCAGGTAGTAATCGCGCTGTGCCTTGCTCATTTCGCCCGCGACTTGGCTTTGCAGGTTCGCGCCGAGTTCGGCAACCTGCGCCTCGCGGGTCAAAAAGCCGAGCAACTTGGTCATGCGGTCTTTGACATTCAGCGTTTCCAACACCTCGATTTTATCGGCTGTCGAAAGACGCCCGACGTGCGCCGCCATCAGGTCGGTCGCCACGCTCGCCTGTTCGATTCCGGCGATATTTTTGAGTTCGTCGGGCATATCCTGCGACAAGTCCACGATTTTGGTGAACAGTTCGCTCAGTTGCCGCTTCAATGCCTCGACTTCCAGCGCGTCGTTCTCAACGGTTTCGTCTTCCAACAGGCGTACCTTTGCCGTCATGTACGGCTCGGTTCCGGTTATCTGCAGAATCTGGAAGCGTTGCAAGCCCTGCACAATCAGGCGCGTGGTTTCGGGGGCTTTGCCCATCATGCGAATCGCCACCGCGACGCCGGTTGGATAAATATCCGCCGCACCGGGCGTTTCCGTGCCGGGATCGCGCTGTGTGACCATGCCGATAATGCGGTTGCCACCGACCACGGAATCGTCAATCAGTTTGATGAACTGTTCGCGCCCCACGGCAATCGGGGCGACAAGCATCGGAAAGACCACCGCGTCGCGCAGGGGAAGCAGGTTCAGTTCTTCGGGAATGGCGATATTGTCGTCGCCGCCATTGCTGTTGATTTGCTCGATGATGCTTTCGGCATCGTCGTTATGTTCGCCGCTCGCCTCAACCGTGGTAGAAGCGTCGGAAGATTTGTTTGTATTCATTAAGTCTCCTAATTCGGGCGCGTCGAAGACGCGACTATGGGCGCGTTGCACTTGCGCCTGTATCAACCAATGTGAATCTCAATCGGAATCGGACGCGAAACCGGCGACGCTATACGACTTGGCAAAGTAATTGTCAAAAAACCGTCTTTGAGCGTGGCGGCGATGGCGTCGCGCTCGGCGTCGAAATCGCCCGGTAGCGTAAACGTTCGCTCGAACGGCCCGAAATACACCTCCAACTGGTGACAACCGGTGCGCATCACGCGCTCGGTAGCGGATTCGGCTCGCACTCCCGATACCAATAATCGCCGGGCGTCGCCGGAAAGGGAAACCTGCACGGAATCCGCCGACACTCCGGCGACCTCCATCTTGATAACGATGCCGGTATCGGTTTCGTGAATATCGGCGTTCGGTTGCCAAAAGCGGTTTGCCGTTTCGAGGAAACCAAACGCTTCCTCGGTGAACCGGTGCATATCATAATCCATTTGCCGCATCAAATCGCGGTAATCGCGCCATGCCATACTCGTCTTTGCTCCTACAGGCGGAAGGAAAATCGCGTCCCTTCCTACATATATACTCAAAATATCATTGAGCGTTCCACACTCATATTATATCATGGAAACTTTTCTCTTCCTGATAATACGTGGTGGAGAACCATAGCATTACCATACCCGAAAAAGGGCGATGGCGAAAGCACAACGCCGCGCCGTGAAGGAACACGGCACGGCGAGAAGGCATTTTGGTGCGGTTGCAATTACGGAATCAGCGGCTTCAAGTAGGCGATGCTTTCCGCGACATGCCGGGCTTCTTCGCGGCAGGTCGTGTCAATATCGGTGTCGAACGGCGTCCATTGCTCCAGCGTCACGGATACACTTTCGGGCATTTGTGCCAGAATCGCTTGAACATCCAACTGCCCCTGCCCGACGGGTACGCCGTTTATCTCGAAGCCGAGGCGGTGCGCTTTGCGCGTCACGCGAAAATCTTTCAGGTGCAGGTTAATCGTGTACGGCGCGAGGGTTTCCACGACGCTCGCCCAGCCTTCGCCCGCGCCGAAATTGTTCACGGTGTCAAGGCACACGCCCGCGACATCGCCCGCGCCGAGTGCCTCTACCATTCCCACGGTGTCGTAGGCGGTGAACCGGTCAAAGTTTTCCAGAGCGATTCGCACCCCGGCGTCCTCGAACTCGTCGGTGAGCGGCATCAAGCGTTCGATAATCTGGTCGGAACCGGGCGTATCGTTGGGCGAAACGCCGTCGGTCATGATGCGCAGGTAGTTGCTCCCGAACTCTTTGACGAATGACAGGTGCATCCGAATCTCGCTTGCGTCCGTGCCGCGCATTCCGACTTCGATTTGTATACCGGCATCGTCGGCGAGGCTTTTCAGTTCGGCACGATCCCGTGCTGACAGGTGCATCAGCGACAAATTGTCCACGTACTGAACGCTTTGTACGCCCAATTTTGTTGCGGCTTCGAGCAAGGCGAAAGCATTCATCGGCGCGGCAGGTTGCGGTTGTCCCGGCACACCGACCGCCCACGGATACGAAAACGAACCGATTCCCAAACGCATGATTACCTTCTTATCCCTCGCGCTTCGGCGCGAGTAGGAACGTTATGCCGGTTACGCTTGCAAGTTGTGTGCCGGGCTACGTATCCGTAGGCGGCGGCGTCCCCGAAACAATCGCCTTCACCTGCGCCGCCACCGATTCCGGCTCGAAAACCTGTTTCCAGTCGGGCTTGAAGAGCAGGTGCTTACCGTGTTCGATGATTAACTTCGCGCCGTCCGAGAACGGCGACGATACTTCGCCGAAAACAATGGCAAGCGGGATATTGACGTGACCTAAGAGAAAATCCCGCGCCGCCGCTTCGGGGACGCCGCGTTTGACCACCTCGTCCATCGCTTCGCGGATAATCGTGATGCAACACGCGGCAACGGTTTCCGCCATCGCCGGTTCTAAGAGTGCCATTTGCGCCACGGTGATTCGGTGAGAAGTCATGACGGGGGCGTACATCGCACGGGCTAACGCTTCGCCGCGCTTGTATTGTTCCTCCGCGCCTTGCTGGAGGGCGCAAACGATGTGCTGTTTCGCCAATACGCCGCCGAAAAAATCGCGCCGGGCGTCGCCGATTTCGTCGTTGAACACGGGCGGGTGGCACGGGTGCGTGACGAAGTAGCCGATGTCAGCACGGTCGGGCATCTCTCCGGCATGAGGCGCGGCGGGGTCAAGGCAGATAACGAGTGCGCCGGGTTTCAGAATCGGCACGAT
>JACMIU010000585.1 GCA_014380985.1 Armatimonadota bacterium
CAAATCCACGTTCGCGCCGCGCCGGGATAGAAAAACAGATTGACGTTGCCGTCCGCCGGTAGCGGCATATTGTAATCCCAGTTGTAGGGTCCGTTGTTGATGAGGAAGTATTTGCCCGCCGATAGAAACTGCAGGCCCACCGTGCGCCCGCCCTCGGTGATGTCGAAATCCACGATGGCATCGGGACACGCCGCGCAGAGTTTGTCCACCACCTTCGTCATGTACGTTCCGAGCAGAAAGGCGTAGCAATCGCGCCGCTCTTTGGGTGAATTGTCCGCCGTGCCGTGAAAGGCGTTGTCCGCGTCGCCGCCGTACTGCCCGATGGCATCCCACTTGAAGTACGTCACGCCGAGTTCGTGGTGGCAACGAATTAATTCATCCACGAACGCCTCCCAGTAGCGCGATACCAGCGACATCGAATACGACGCTTCGGTTTCCCAAACGGCGTGGGGGTCGCCGGGTTTGCCATCAGTAGTCATCACGCAGTCGGTGTGCGACAGGTACATTTCGCTCGTTTGCGCCGCAACTATCGGGTTGAACCACAGCCCCAGTTTCATACCGTACTCTTTGAGTTTCTCGGTAATCGGCGTCAAGCCGTTCGGGAACCGCGCCGACGACACGCGCCAGTCGCCGGTTTTGTCGTACCAGCCGGTGTCAATCACGAATACTTCGATACCCATTTCGTGCGCGGCATCAATTTCCGCGAGCATCCGCCCCTCGTTCATGTCGGCTAAGTACGGGCGTTTTTGCTGGTTGAATACGCGCTCTTGATAATTCCACGTGTTGTAGAAAATGTACGGCTTGCGCGATTCGGTGTTCGGCGATTGGTGACGCAACACATAATGCCGATATTCCTTCGCCAGTGTGTCCTCGCTCCCTTCCATCAAGGCAACTTGAAGCCACACGGTTTCAAACGGCACACCCAGTTCCATAATTTGCCCGTGATAATAGTTGCCCTTCACGGCGCGAAGAGTGTCGGCTGTGCCATTCGGGTGCAAGTCATAGGATAAGAACGGGTCGTTTGACTGCGAGCCGTGTTCGTAGGCGACAAGCCCGCTGTACCCTCCTTCAGAACCGACGATTAGAAACGGTCCGACAACGGAGCGTTCCGCCTCAAAATCGGATTTTGTCATAGGAACCTCGTGAAGCATGAACGAGTGAAACAGGGCGTTAAACTCGGCGAACCGCATCTCCTTCGCCGTTATCGGGTAGCCGTAATCGTTGACGCGGGCGAAGTCGAGCGAGAAGTAAGAAAGCGTTTCCGCGCCGTCCGGCTTGGTGAGACGCACCGGTTCATCACTCATCAATCGGTATCTGAAGCGCACCACCGGCGAATCGTACACGAAGCGAATCACTACTTCAAGGCGCAGATGCGGCAGGGCGTCGCCGAAGCCGAAGATTGCGGTGCGCTCGCGGACGTGATCGAACACGACGCGGGCATTGCTTACCGTTAACAACTGGGTCGGCGTCACCGGCAAGTCGTCCACATTGAACGTCGGCAGGGTCAGGAACAGCAAGCCGTTACCGCTATGAAGGCGCAGGGCGAGGGTGTTGCCTTCGGCGTACAATCCGGCGTGAATATTGGCGGCGAGTTCGGTTTCGGTGATCATAAAACAGGGTTCGCGCTTGCCGCCGCGTTTCCCTGCCCCGTACCCACGGGTATGCACAAGATGAATGAACGCCGAACAAATCGCCCCTGCCCTTGACGAAGTGGAAGCGGCAGTGCAACCTTATGCGCCCGCCGCTCTATTCACACTCGCTACCGAAGGCTACCAAACGCTTTTTGAAATACTGATTGCCTGTATCGTGTCGGTGCGAACGCTGGAAGAAGATACGCTTGCGGTGTCGCGCCGCCTGTTTTCCATCGCCAGAACGCCCGCCGACATCGCCGCACTCGCGGACGACGAACTGATTGCCCTACTCGAAGGCTCCACGTTTCCCAAACCGAAGGTGCAACAGATCAAGGGTATCGCCGAACGCGCCGAACGCGAGTTTAACGGCGTGTTGCCCGCCGATTACGATGCCCTGCTTTCGTTTCACGGCGTCGGGGCGAAATGCGCGTCGCTCGCCCTCGGTGTCGCCACCGGGGAAACGCCGCACACGCCGGTAGACACGCACGTTCACCGCGTCGTCAACCGGTGGGGCGTAGTGGACACCAAAACTCCGGAAAAAACCATGATCACGCTCGATGCCGTGCTGACGGAAAGCGACCGAGTGCGTATCAACCGGTTGTTAGTGCCGTTTGGCAAGCAC
>JACMIU010000586.1 GCA_014380985.1 Armatimonadota bacterium
CACGAAAATCGCAACGAGTAATGCGGCGCGTTTCCAATCGCCGGTGGCTCCGGCGCGTACCGCGCCGGGGGCGGTAGGCGTCGTATCTGGGGCTATCGGGGAAGTCATTTCTTGCATCGTACCCGCTATGCTACGTCCGCGCTTCGGGGGTTCGTTCCCCCGCGCCCCGGCAAAACGTGGCATAATGCAAGATATGCGTACCGCTTTTCTTGCTCGAACCGCCTTTGCCACGCTTTTAACCTGCTTCGCGGCATCCTGTGCGAAGGTTCCGACCAACACCGACGACACGCCCTCGCGCCTCGTGGAAGTGACCGTTACCCTGCGCGGCGCGGTCAACCCGCAGTATTACTACTTCGTGCTGATTCACCGCACCGACGATTTCACCGAAGCCGGTCCCGCACCGGTGGTCGCTCCCCCGTGGAACAACGGCTTCGCGGCGTCGAGTCAGCAAGACACGCAAGGGTTTGTAGCGGCGGTAGTCTATAATCAATTCGGCGGGCTAAGCGGCTACGAAGTCTACCGCGTCCCGACCGACACCAACAACATGCCGACTGCCCGCCCGTATGAGATTGGCGCGGGACTGACCGGCTTCACATCACTCGGTCAGCCGTTTCAAAGCACCGTGCCGCAAACCGGAGAGCAAACGCTCCGGTTCCGCATTGATTTGGCGCGGCTCCCCAACCCGGACGCCCGCTACATGAAAATCAACCTATTGGCGACGAATAATTTACCGGCGGGCGTTGACCCGAACTCCCCCAAACTCTGGGACGCGCTCGGCGACGGAAGCGGAACCGGCGACGTGGGAAGCCTGAATGCCTTTCTGACGCTTGACGTGACGCAGAACCAGCGCATTGATAACTCGAACCGCACCGAACCGGCGAGCGACGTGCGCGACCATTTGGGTCCGCTGATTGATGAGCCATCGCTCGACATCACCGATTATTCGATACAGATTCTGTCGCAGTAAGTACCCCGACAGGCACGCTACTTGCTATTAAGATAGAATATCCCCGGTAGGAGAAAACAGCCCCGTTATGCGTTCCCTGTTCCGTTCCCGCGAAGAAGTCCCCGCCCCCGTCACGAACTATCTGCCACCGGTCGCGGAGGAAGTATCGGACGCGCAAACCGTCGCGCCGGTTGAATCGTCCGAAACGGTTGCGGCACAAACCGTTGCCCCCATCGTGAAGCGCAAGCACCAAAAGCGCGAGCGCACCGTAGCAGAGCAGATTCTGCGGCGACGGCGTATCGCCCTCGGAACGCTGTGCGCGTCGCTTGCCCTCGGCGGACGCTGGTTTGTGGCGCATCAAACGCCGACGTACCCGGTCGGCGAGGGCGTGTATCAAACCAGTATCGCGCCGAAATGGGGGCAGATGAAACAGCCGAACGCGGCGACCTTCTACATGGCGGCGACCGATGCGTTGGACTTGAACGCGATCAATCAATCCGTGCGCGGCGTCAAGCACGGAACCGCCTTTTTGATGGATGCACCCATCACGGTGCAAAAAGCCCCAGTCGCCCTCGCGCAGCCCGCGCTAAACCTATTGCGGCAAGGGATGCAGTATCCGTACTTGCCGAATGGGCAAACCAACTTTGTCAAGTCCGACCCTAATACCGGGCGCGGACTAAACCGCCCCGTTGTCAACTTTATCGCGCTACGCGAGATGGCACGGCTACTCGCCGCCGACGCGAGTGTTCGCGCTTCCGAAGGCAATACGGTCGGCGCGATGGAATCGTCGCTTGACGCCGTGCGCCTCGGTGTAGACGCCGCGCAAGGGCATACGCTGACGGATGGCATGATCGGCGTTTTGCTACAGGGAATCGGCACGACGGAAGCCATGAAGCACATTGCCGGGCTTTCCGCCGCCGAAGCCCGCGCCGCGACAACACGCTTGCAGTCCATCATGGAGCGCGAACGCACCGCCGCGCAAATATTCACCGCCGAGCGCGATTCGGTGTACGAAATCTTTCAAACCACCTTTAGCGCGGGCAACGCCCAAAGCATTTCCGGTGAGTTTGGCGTTTCGAGCGCGGCGTCGCTTGCCGCCTACAACACCGTGCTGATGTTCTACACGAAGCAAGGGTTGGTGAACGACTACGCCGCACACACCGACGCCGTGCTTCGCCGCGTTAAACTGCCGTACCAACAGGCGAAGCAGTTGCCAAAAATCGCGGAATCGAAGAACCCGGTGGTGGCGATGCTCGCCCCGAACTACGAACGCGCCTTTACGTCCATCACGCAGAAACGAACCAGAAATCGGGTGCTTCTCGCGCAACTCGCGGTGCAAGCGTACAAGGGGGAACACAAAGGCGTCGCGCCCGCGACACTCGCCGAACTGA
>JACMIU010000587.1 GCA_014380985.1 Armatimonadota bacterium
CGGAAGCATCGGGCGCGAACGCGCCGCAACGTTTTCCATCGAAGCGTGCGCGGACGCTTATGCCGAGATTTATGGGGAAGCAATCTCTCCCACCCCCTAACCCCCTCCCTCATCGGAATGAGAGAGGAGGAACCGGAAGAACGAAGTTCTTTTGAACCGGAGGAACTTAGAAGCCCGCTGTGAACACGACGCGCATCACTTCGTCCGGCGTCGTTAATCCGTTCTGGATTTTATACAAACCGTCCGCCCTCATGTCCTTCATGCCGTTGGCGAGTGCTGCCGCTTTGATGTCGCCGAGCGTGGCACGGCGCACCACGAGCTCGGCGATTTCCTGATTCATCACCATCAATTCGTAAATGCCGAGACGCCCCTTGTAGCCGGAGCCACGGCATACATCGCACCCCTTGCCCCGGTAGAGCGTGATAACTTCGTCGGGGTTGTCGGACTGGAAGCCGAACCGCGCCAAGTCGCTCGCCTTTGCCTCATACGGTTCCTTGCAGTTCGAGCAGATTTTCCGCGCCAACCGCTGGGCGAGAACACCGATAACCGTTGCCGCGATCAGGAACGGTTCGACGCCCATATCGGCGAGACGCATGGTCGCGGAGGGCGCGTCGTTCGTGTGAAGCGTGGACAGCACCAAGTGACCGGTAAGGGCAGCTTCAATCGCAATGTCGGCGGTTTCAAGGTCGCGCATTTCCCCCACCATGATGATGTCGGGGTCTTGCCGCAGGAACGACCGGAGCGAGTTCGAGAAGTTTAGCCCCGCCTTTTTATTGATACCAACCTGCGTAATTCCCGACAGTTGGTACTCCACCGGGTCTTCTACCGTGGTGATATTTTTTTCCGGCGTGTTGATTTTGTTCAGCACCGAATACAGCGTGGTGGTTTTGCCCGATCCGGTCGGTCCGGTGACGAGGAACATTCCGTTCGGTTGAACGACCAATTCCTCCATACGCGCCTGTACTTCGGGACGGAAGCCGAGTTTGCCCAAGCCGAGCATCACCGAGCCTTTGTCGAGAATACGCATAACGATTTTCTCGCCATACATGGACGGCAAACAAGATACGCGCAGGTCGTAGTCCTTGTTGTTGACCTTGATAGGGATACGACCATCTTGCGGAACCCGGCGTTCGGCGATATTCATATCCGCCATGATTTTGTAGCGCGAAATTAATGCGGGCTGAATATGCTTCGGAATCATCATCACTTCCTGAAGCACACCATCCACGCGGAAGCGAACGCGCACGTTGCGGCGATCCGGCTCGATATGAATATCCGACGCGCCCGCTTCCACGGCTTGCGTCAGCACCACGTTCGCCATACGAATCACCGGGGCGGCTTCGGTATCGGGGTCGCCCCCGGCTTTTTCGTCGTCATCGTCGGTCGGTTTGCCGATTTCACCAATCAGGTCGGCAATACTTTGGCGTCCTGCGGTGTTCGCGGGGGAGGCAATCGCGGTCGAGGGACGGTCGTTGCCCCCGCCGCCGGGGGCGATCCCATAGGCTTTCACCATCGCGTCGGCGAGGTCGGAGGGAACCGCGAGCATCGGTTGCACCAAGCATTTACTCACCATGCGAAGGTCGTCCACCGCCATGATGTTCTTCGGGTTCTCCATCGCCACCCAAAGGCGGTTGCCATCTTTTTTCACCGGCAGTGCTTTGTGCCGTTCGGCGTTGGCTTGCGGCACGACATTGACCGCGCTCGGTTCGGGCTTGTGCTTGACAAGATCAATGAACGGCACGCCCATTTCGGACGCCTTCGCTTCAACAACGTCGCGTTCGCTGGCGAAACCGAGCGTCATCAAAATGCTACCGAGATCGCCCGGTGCGCTTTTTTGCACGTCAAGGGCTTGCTTTAATTGATCGGCGGTGATGAAACCTTTGTCTTGTAGGATTTCTCCCACGCCTTTACGTACCATTGCCATAGTTTGAACTTCCCTTAAATCGCCGTCCCGCTATCTTCCGTGTTTTGCACGAGCGGGTGGATCCTATAAATTGTCCGAAGTGAGCGGAACGTTCCGCACTTTATGCCCCGATACTACTTTACCGTTAGGCTCTCCTGCCGCAACCTGACTCACGAAGACACGTGACAAGGTACACGGGCGGTTATTCGCCATCTCCTGCGCAGTCTCCTGCAAAAAAAACAAACAAAAAAGTTTGTTGCTTGCGCTACCAACTTTTCATTTGTCCCGTCACGACTGAGTGACTGATAACTTTATGGCGTCCTGAAAAACGCTCTTGCCGTTGTGCTTTTCCTCTTAGATGAAACGATATAACTTCTTCGACGACAACGCGGGGTGCAATGTTCCGCTCTTACTTTCTTTCTTTTTCACGGCACACTCCGTTCGCGTTCCGCTTATTTTCTTATCGGGCTGTAAATGCGAATGATTCTCGCTTTACCTTGACACTGTCGCCTAAGAAAGGTACAATAAGCCATCAATAACCGACCGGCTTGGTCGCCGATTGCCTTGACGAAATTACGCGGAACGCCGCTCACGAAACCTATGTTTACCTTTACGAAGAAAGCCGATTACGCCCTGCTCGCCCTGTCGTTCCTCTCGACCGACGGCGCGGGGCGGCTTATCGGGCCGCGTGAGATCGCCACCCGGTACGACATTCCCGGCGAATTGCTCGCAAAGGTGATGCAAACGCTGGCGAAAAAGCAACTAGTCACCTCGGTTCCGGGTCCGACCGGGGGCTACAAACTCAGCCGGGATGCCGCGCTGATCTCGGTTGCCGAAGTGGTAGAGGCGATGGACGGTCCCCTCGCTATCGCGCAGTGCTGGGAGCCGAGCCACGGGCCCGCCCGGTGCGCCCAGTCCAGCAGTTGCACGATTCGCGGGCCGCTGGAGCGCATACAAATCGAGATGGTGCGCCTCCTTCGCGGCACGAGCCTTGCCGATGTGTGCGAGCCGGTAGAAGCGTCGGACGGCATCAAGCCCCGCATTTTCGACAACGCGGCGCGTCTGATGGTTTTGCAGTAACGATTTTTTGACTTTGAACTTTAGAAACAGGAAACGACCATGAACGTACAAACGCCGGTTTATATGGATAACAACTCAACGACGCGCACCGACCCCCGCGTCGTGGAAGCCATGCTTCCCTACTTTAGCGAGGACTTTGGTAACGCTTCTTCCAAGTCGCACCCGTTCGGATGGAAAGCCGAGGAAGCCGTTGATCTTGCCCGCGAGCGTATCGCCCGCGTTCTCAATGCCGACCCGAAGGAGATTATCTTCACCTCCGGCGCGACCGAGTCGAACAACCTTGCCATCAAAGGCGTCGCCGAAATGTACGCCGACAAGGGCGACCACATTATCACCGTTGTCACCGAACATAAGGCGATTTTAGACACCTGCAAGCGGCTCGAAACCGAGGGCAAGCGCGTCACCTATCTTGATGTCAAGCCCGACGGTTTGATTGATTTGCAGGAACTCGCGGACGCTATCACCGACAAAACGATTCTGGTTTCGATCATGGCGGCGAACAACGAAATCGGCGTGATGCAACCGGTCGCCGAAATCGGCAAACTGTGCCGCGAACGCGGCGTGATTTTCCACACCGACGCGGTTCAGGCGTTCGGCAAAGTTCCGCTCGATGTACAGGCGATGAATATTGACATCGCGTCCATCACCGCGCACAAGATTTACGGACCCAAAGGTATCGGCGTATTGTACGTGCGGCGACGCAACCCGCGCATCCGCCTCACCGCGCAGATGGACGGCGGTGGACACGAACGCGGTTTCCGCTCCGGTACGCTGAACGTTCCCGGCATCGTCGGGTTCGGCATGGCGGCGAAAATCGCCTTTGAAGAGATGGAAGCCGAATCCGCCCGCCTGACCGCGCTACGCGACAAACTGCGAACGCTCGTCATGGATTCCACGAGCGACGTGTACGTCAACGGTTCGCTCGAACATCGGTTGCCGGGCAATATCAATATGTCGTTTAACTACGTCGAAGGCGAGTCGCTTCTGATGGGCTTGAAGGATGTCGCGCTGTCGTCGGGTTCGGCGTGTACGTCGGCGTCGCTGGAGCCGTCGTATGTGCTGAAAGCGTTAGGCGTCGGCGACGAACTCGCGCACTCGTCGCTTCGCTTCGGCTTGGGTCGCTTCACCACGGAAGAAGATGTTGAATACGTCGCCAAACGGGTAAACCATGAAGTAGAACGGCTCCGCGAAATGTCGCCCTTGTGGGAACTCGCGCAGGAAGGCATTGACCTTTCCACCGTGAAATGGTCGCCGCACTAAGCGGATGGCTTGGCAAGAATGGTCGGCGATGGCGACAGATTCCCTTGTCGCGGCTAACCGTTTATATGCCGCGCAAAGTCGCTCGTCAGTGAGTCGTTACTATTATGCGTCATATCAGGGGGTGTCCGCGTTGCTCTTGTACGTAGGTGCGACGCCCCCGGAAGGTAGGGAAGCGTGGGCGCACGAACTAACGCCGGATTTGCTGGTCGAGCATTTACGCACGGTGATCCCACGAACCGGGAGACGACAGGATTTAGCGAATCGGTTACGTCGCTTGTACAAAGTGCGCGTGTCCGCCGACTACATCAGTGCGGATGATGTTGAGGGAAGTCTGGAATCAGTCCGCAAGGACGCTCACTTCTTAATAAAGGTGATGCAGGACATTCTGCCGGAAATGCCGGAAAACAAATGATGAATCAACAACAGGTAGACTGGCTTTACTCGCAGTTTCGCACACAGGGACTGGAGGCAAATGTCCATTCGGCTTCGGCGCGGACGGATAGTAACTGGCTGTATGTACCGGTTTATGTTGCGTTGAAGGACGCTTACCGCAAAGCACAGATACTTCAAGAAATTGAAGACGCTTGGAAAAATCAAAACGTCGCCCCCGGCACACACTTGTTGTTGATGCCTGCGGCAAATTAGCAAACAGAAAGAAAAACAAAATGCCTTACTCAGACAAAGTCGTAGACCACTACGAAAACCCGCGCAACGTCGGTTCGTTCGACAAAAACGATGTTGCTGTCGGAACCGGAATCGTCGGTGCGCCCGAATGCGGCGACGTGATGAAACTGCAACTCAAGATTAGTGCCGACGGCGTGATCGAGGACGCGAAGTTTAAGACCTTCGGCTGTGGCTCGGCAATCGCATCGTCGTCGCTCGCAACTGAAATGGTCAAGGGCAAAACTTTGGAGCAAGCCCTCGCTATTCGCAACACCGATCTGGTGCAGGAACTCGCCCTGCCCCCAGTCAAGATTCACTGCTCGGTGCTGGCGGAAGACGCTATCAAAGCGGCAATCGCCGATTACCAGTCTAAGCAAGCGAAAATGAAATCTGCGGAAACGCTGGTCAATAGTGTGGAAGTCACCGGAGCGGTAGCCGTCGCGGCGTAGACCGCGCCCGGTTTGGGAGAGAACGAATGACAACAACAGAACTACCGGTGGCGGCGGAACCGATTGTCGCGCTGACGCCCTCCGCCATCAAGCAGGTTAAGCGGCAACAGGAAAAGACCGGCAAGCAAGGCTGGTTTCTGCGCCTCGGTGTGCGCGGGGGCGGTTGCTCCGGTCTGTCGTATGTGATTGACATGGAGAACGACCCCGACCCGGAGTTCGATTCCGTGTACGAAGCGGGTGGCGTGAACGTCGTGGTGGATCGCAAATCGGCACTGTATCTGCAAGGCTCGGTGCTGAATTACGACATCAAGAACCTGATGGAAGGCGGCTTCGTGTTCGAGAACCCGCAGTCTCTCCGTTCGTGCGGATGCGGAACCTCGTTCACCGCGAAATAGAAAGAATTAACCGCCAATACGCCAAGAACGCTAAGACCAGAAAGAGAAAGAGAGAACGTTGCCGCGCTGCCGTTCGATTAGCGGTTTCGTCTCTTATAAATCTTTTCCGGTCTTAGCGTTCTTGGCGTCTTGGCGGGTAGAAAAGAAAAATCATGGCAGATGTTTTAGCAACCGGCGTGTTTATCGGCACGGGTAAGCCGGAGTCCGTTTCTATCGGCGTCAGCGAGTCCGACAATCAGGAAATCGTGGATGCGCCCTCAGTCACGCTTTTTGTGACGCCGACCGATTTGACGCATGACGCGGCGCGGCGCGTGGAAACGTACCTGACGCCCGAAGATGCCGCCGCTTTGGGGCAGATGCTTCTCGATCATGCCGCCGCCGTGACGCGGGTGATTGTTGAGGGCGGGGACAGCGTGGATGACTATTCCGGTTAGTGCGGTTCTTGCGCCGCTCTTGACCACGACCGGTTACTTCGACCTGCTCGGTGTCCCGGTGGCAGTGGACGACGCGACGCTCACACGCCGCTTCCGCGAATTATCGCGCATCTATCACCCCGACCGGCATGCGAACGCGGACGCCGAAACGCAAACCGTCGCGCTGGATGCGACCGCGCTTCTGAACGACGCCTACCGGACGCTACACGATCCGTTCACCCGCGCCGAGTATCTTCTACGGAGTAAGGGCGGCGTTTCGCTGAATGACCTGCAGAAAAACGCGAAGCCCCCGCAAGACTTGCTGATGCAGGTGATGGAGTTGCAGGAGGCGTTGATGGAATATCAGGAGGCGCGGCTTGACGATGACACCGGTACGATGCGCCGACTGACGCCTACGCTGACCGAAGCCCGCACCGAGTTCACCGACGCTTACGAAACGCTCGCCGGGCGTCTGAGCGGTTTGTTCGCGGCGTTCGATTCGGGCGACGACCGGGCAGGAGTTTTAGCATCGGTTGCCGAAGTAGTCGGTACACGCGGCTATCTGCGCCGCGTCCTGACGAACTTAAATGGAACCCTCACCGACACCGATAGCACCGGCGGATAATCCGCCCCCCCCATCGCCAAGTAGCCCGGCGACGCCGTGGCTCCCCTACGTTTTGCCGATGATCGTATTTCTGGTGGCGACGCAGGGCGAAGCGTTTCTGCCGAAATCGGTTTACCCGGTCGCCTACGCGGTGAAGGCGGTTATCGTCACCGTGGTATTGCTCGTGTGCCTGAAAACGTGGCGGCACGAACTGCGCTTCGACGCTAAAGCCGTAGGGATTGGTGTACTCGCCGGACTCATCGGGCTACCCTTGTGGCTCGGCGTGGACGCGATTACCCCGCCCCTGTCGTTTCTCGGAACGCGCACGGCGTACAATCCGTTCACGGCGATACCTGACGCCACACTCCGCACCGTGTTTCTCGCCACGCGCTTCTTCGGTCTCGCGGTAATGGTTCCGCTGATGGAAGAAGTCTTCTGGCGGAGTTTCCTGCTTCGCTTTGTGACCGACCAAGACAAATGGTACACACTTCCGGTCGGCGCATTCTCGCTTGCCGCGCTTGCGTTTGTTTGCGCGGGCTTTGGCTTGGTGCATCCCGAATACTTAGCGGCAATCGTGTTCGCGCTTCTGATGGCGGGACTGCTCCGCCTCACCAAAAACCTGCTTGCGTGCGTCGTCGCGCACGGTGTTACGAACCTCGCGCTCGGTATTTACGTCCTTGCCACCGGCAACTGGCAACTCTGGTAACGGTTTTCAACGCGGGAAATACAAAACGGACTGCGGAATAAACTCGCGTTTCTGTTGCCCGCTCTCCCAGTAGACTTTGCAACCGGCATACGATTCGCCGTTCTTCTCGAAAAACTCGACGCGAAAGTCGTACAGTTTCCCCGCCTGTAGCACGATTTTGCCGGAAACTTCCGACACACCATGAATCGTCCAATCGTTGATTAACTGTTTGCCGTTCACCCAAAGGCGTGTGCCGTCGTCCGCCGCCGTGAAGAAGGTGTATTCGCCGGAATAGCGCGGGCGCACCTGCCCCGTCCAGCGCACCGACCACGCATTTCGCACCGGGATACGCGGGTCGGGGGTCGTTTGCCCCCACTCAAACTCGATTTTGGGGTCGGCGCGGCTAAACAGAAACTTCTCGAAGTTCGCGCCGAGGTAGTAATCCGCCTTTAGCCCCGTGCCGTCGCCGATTAGGTCGGCGGGCGGGGTCGGCGTCGGGCGCGGAGTCGGCTTCGGCGTGGGGGACGCTTTCGGCGACGGCGTGGGAACCGGCGTCGGGGACGCTTTCGGGGTCGGCGACGGGGTTGGTTTCGGCGTTGGCGACGGCTTCGGAGCCTTTGCTACTTTCACCACCCGGCGCACCGGTTTTGCCTTCGGCTTGGGCATCGCTCTCTTCTTCGGCGCGGCTTTCCTCTTCGGGACGATTTTCGCCGCGTCCACGATAACCGTGCCGCGCTTGCTGGTCGAACCGGCGATTTTGAGCGGGTCAATCGGGGGCGGCGTCGGCGTTGGTGTGGGGCGAGGCGTCGGCGTTGGCGACGGTTTCGGTGTTGGTGTCGGCGACACTCGCGGTGTGGGCGTAGCGCGAACTCGCGGCGTCGGTTCAGTTCGTGGCTCTGGCGGCGGCGTCGCCTTCGGTGTTGGCGAAGCCGAAACCTTTGGCGTCGGCGTCGGGGCGGGCGTTGGTCGCAAACGCATTCCGGCGCGGGTAGCGACCTCCTTGCTCGCCGCGGGAAGCGCGGGGGCGTTGTATTTGTACCCGGCGTCGTCCGCACCGCCACCTTGAACCACCACGCTTTGCGGCGATTTCGCGCCCTGCCCGAACCCGCTGGCTCCCCCCGCCGCGCCGGACGGTTCGCCATTCGCGCCCGGTTTGCCGTTCGCGCCTTTATTTGCGGCGTTCGCACCCGCGTTTCCACCGGGCGTGTTGCCGGTCGTGCCGGTTCCCGGCGCGGAAGCATTCGCGCCGGTTCCGGTTGCGCTGGGCGCGGTTCCCGTCGGTTGGACTTGCCCCGTGCCTCCGGTTCCCGGTTCTCTGTTTGCACCGTTTTGTCGCGCTGATGATGGATTCGCGCCGTTCGCCCCGGCACTGCCGCCGGGGGAATCGCCGCCCCGTTCTCCGGTTCCCCCCGCGCCGACGCTACCGCTCGCGCCACCTGATGGAATGCCGGACGCGCCATTACCTCCGGTTCCCTGCCGACCGTTCGCGTCGCTCGCGTTTCCTGCCGCGCCAGACAATGCGCCGCTTGCGTTGTCACGGTTGCCCGTCGCACCGGACGCACCGGCAGGATTGCCGCTCGCGTTCCCGTTGCTCGCGCTTGTGCCGGGACGCGGCGATGCGTTCTCGCCGGGTTTGTCGCCCTTCGCCGTCGCCGGAGGCACGGGCGAAAACCGGTACGTTCCTGCGCCGACACTCAACATCGGTTTCGTCACGGTCGGGGATGCCGTGCCACGTCCGGCTACGGGGGGAACGGGCGCGAACGATTCGCCGGGTTGCCGCAGGGGTGCGCCGGTCGCAGGGCGTTCCTGCCCCGGCTTCGTCGGTTCGCTTTTTCGCATCGGGTTTGGCTTCGCAGATTCAGCAGGCGCGGGCGACGGCAACATTTTGCCCACACCCGGTTTCGGCACGGGCGACGCGGCGATTCGCTCCACGCCGACAACAAGCGCGGTCGGGGTCGGCGACGGGCGTGGCGCGGCAGCCGTCGCCGCCCCCTTCGTCTGGTTCATCTGAAAGTAGCCGAGGGCGCAGATAAAGAGCAGGTTTACGATGCCGGATACAACAAACGCTACCGGTAGCAATTTCTTGCGGTTCATCGTTTTGGCTCCTTTTTCGCGCCCGGCAAAACGTTCGTGCTTGGCGTCGGCGGCGCGGCAACCGTGGCAATCACGACGGACGGACGCTTGCCACCGGGAAGCGCGACGCCGTTCAACGTGTCTAATGTCTCCACCAATCGTTGCGCGGAAACACCGGGCGCGGTTCGCAACACGACCACCGCGCCGGGATTCGCGGCTAATGTTCGCGTCACGGCTTGCGTTAGTGCCACGCTATTTGCCACTTTCGCCCCGCCGATGGTCGCGTCGACCGGTTCAATCGTCAGCACCACGCGAGCCGGTGTCGCCGGTTTGCCCGGTGCGAAAGTCGCGGGTTTACCGGCGTTCGTCCCCCCCGTCACGTCCGGCGACTTCGGTAATGCGACTGGCAAGCCGTTCATTTTCACCATCGAAAGCGACGAGAACATAAAAAACACGAGTAGAAAGAAAATCGCGTCAATCATCGGAATGATTTCGATACGCGCCTTTCGGAACGTGGTTTGCGGCAGTTTCATCGCGCCGCCTCCCCGGTTGTGGTGTTGGTCGCTGGTTCGGTGGCAAACACCACGTTTTTCGCGTCCGCCTGTTTCACCAGATCGAACACGCGCAAAAGCCCGGCAGCATCGGCGTTTTTGTCGCCGGTCAGCACCACAGCGATATTCTCGTTCTGCGCGACCTTCGCCCCGATACGAGTCACCAACTCGCGTTCGGAAACACGGCTTCCGTCCAAAAACAAGTCGCCGTTTCGCGCCACGCTCGCCACCAATTTCGCCGACGGCTTCACCGATGCCGTGCGGCTTTGCGGCAACGTCGCGCCGTGCGTTTGCATTTGCGTCAGCGACAGGCTTGTCATGATGAAATAGACGAGCAAAAAGAAAATCGCGTCAATCATCGGGATAATCTCGATGCGTCCGCGTTTCGGTGCGACAAGCGAGGCGGGCAGTTTCACGAAGTCGGTGTCCTTTCCGCCAAATCGGCGACCACGTTTTGGAACGCGGTGGCGCGTCGCTCCAAGTCGGACGCGATTTCGCGCACGGTTTCGGTGAGGTGGTTGTAGACCGGCAGGGTGACGATGGCGACGGCAAGCCCGGTGGCGGTCGCTATCAACGCTTCGGCGACGCCCCCGGTAATCGCGGGCGCGGCACTCGCGCCGCTCGCCGTGGACACGACGTTGAACGACTGAATCATGCCGGTAATCGTGCCGAGCAAGCCGAGAAGCGGCGATAGCGTGATAATCGTGTCGAGGATGCCGAGGCGCGTTTGCAGGGGCGCGAGTTCGCGCAGGGCGGATTCCTGCAAAACACGATCCAGCGATTCGGGCGAACGGCGACGGTTCTTGATGCCGTCCGCGACAACCCGTGCCGCCGCGCCCGGCGTCCGGTGACACAAGGCTATCGCTTCGTCGTCCTGCCCGCGCTCCAGCAGTTCGCGTACCTTTTCGACGAGGTGTTCGTCGCCGGACGCGGCGCGGCGAAGCACAAGGGCGCGTTCGATCATCACCGCGACCGACACCAGCGCACAGAGCAAAAGCGGAGCCATCACCCAACCGCCGCGCAGAAGCGTTTCCACGCCTTTTTGAAACATACCGTTGTTTTCCTTTTTTGCTGTTCTACCGCTGTTTGGACGCCTCGCTTGCGACCGTAGTTTCGCTTATCGAACAAACCCGCCGCCGATGAGTTGGTACACGGCAAGGGCAAGTAGCACCGCCGGAACCCATAGCACCGACAGGAGGTTTGCGGGAACCTTGTCGTTGTCCGCGCCGAACGTCCGGCTTGCCCACGCCGCCGTCGTGATCACCGCGACCGGAAGCAGAACGGGCAGAAAGTACCGCCCCTGCGCTTGAAAAACCGTTAGCACGAACTGCGTGAAGAAAGGGAGCATCAGCAAAATCGCGCCGCCGAAAAGCAGTAGTACGTTCGCGGCGTCTCCACCAATACCGCCCTCTTTCGCCTTTCGGTAGATTGCGGCGAGCGACGCGACGGCGACGGCGACCACGGTCACGAGCGGCACGGGCGAACCGACAAACTTTTGCAGCGGGTCAATCGGCAGGTTCGGGTGCAGGAAGTAAAAAAATGTGGCAAAGGAGCGTATGGCGACCGCACGGAAATAATCGGCGGGAAGCAAGCGATAGGCGTACTGTATCTTCGCGGGCGAGAAGTTCGCGCCGGTGAGTTTGTAGATGCCGAGCGTGAGCGGGTCGCCGTAAAGGCGCGTGTTGCGAACCAGCCACGGCGACGCAATTAGCGTTCCGAGGGCGAGTGCGCCGACGCCGTACAAAACGGCTTGTTTCGCCGTCATCCTGCCGCCGCGCACCGCTAAAAAATAGGCGACGCCGAACGCGGGAACCAGTTGCACCACGGAAAGTTTCGTCCACAAACCTAAGCCGAACAACGCGCCGAGCCAGAGTACATCTTTAACGGTTTGCCCGTACACCACGAGTGCGGCAAGTCGCCAGAAAATCGCCGTGCAGAATAAAACGGTTAGCGCGTCGTTGCTGATAGCCGCGCCCAACTGTGCTTGTATCGGCAGGAACGCGACAAACGCCGCCGCACCGACCGCGATTTCGCCGCGCTTCGGGAACAGGTCGCGGCAAGCGAGGAACGTCAGACAAACGGTGGCGAGTTGAATCACCGTGGCGACGAGGCGAACGGCGAGCGTATCGCCGTTGCTGAGGGCATAAACCGGGGCGCACAGCAAATAGTACAAGGGCGGTTGGTGCGCTTCGTCCCGCGACGGTGCGCCTTCTGGCAAATCGGCATGGGGAATGAACCGGACAAAGCCGCGTTCCTGCACGATTAAGCCAATGTAGTCGCGGTGCGCGGTTTCGTCGGGGTTGTCGCCGAAAGGCACACGAATGGCGAAGCACAGGGAAAGCAGGAGCGATGCGGCAAGCAACACGAGAAGGGCGCGGCGCAGGGTTGTTTCGTTCACGTCCCATTGTACCGCGCCGGAACGCTTAAGCGGGAAGGCGGTTGCCGCAGGCGCGGCGACGTATCGGCTCGGTGATTTCGACCGGGGGGGAAGCCATTTTGCTCGATCCTTGCGCTTCCGGTCGCCACGCGAACAGGGCGCGGCGCACCCGGCTGCGGGCGCGGGACAGGCGCGAACGTACCGTGCCAATCGGCAGTTCCATCGTCTCCGAGATTTCCTGATACGACAAACCGCGCATATCCGACATTTCCAGCACCTCCCGGTAATCGTCGGGCAGGTTGGCAACGGCGCGATTCACCGCTTCGGATTCCATGCGCGACACCACGCCGCGCTCCGGCGACGCTTCGGTCGGCACAAACGGATCGGGGTTTTCCAGGGCGTCGAGCGAAACGCCTACCGGGGCGCGGCGTTTGGCGCGGTAACTATTGATAAACAGGTTCCGCAAAATCGTCAGAAGCCACGACTTCAAAGGACCTTCCGAACGAAGCGTTTCAAAGCCACGCAGGGCGCGAAGCGTGGTTTCCTGCACCAAATCCTCGGCTTCGTCGGCGTTCCGCGTCAGCGAAAGAGCCTGTCCGTACAGCATATCGCGGTGCGGCAAAACCAGTCGCTCAAAATTGCTTTGTGTTCGTGTCTTCATGTGTTTACGATCCATTTCCCACGCCATCTGGGGCGTTTAATTTCATCAAAAACCAAACGTGACTTTTCACTTGATTCAAACCGCGTTCGGCAACCACGCCATCGCCGGACAACAAATAATGCAAAACCACGCCATCCACCATTGCCACCACAAACGCGGCAAGCGTTTGCGGAGTAAAGCCGTTCGCCAAACTTCCGCCGGTGCGAACGTGCCACTCGATTATTTCGCAAACAAATCCCTCGTACCGCGCATACACCCTGAGTGCCTCGGCTCGCGCCTCGGCGTCGCGGAACGCCCGCACCGCCATATCGAACCGTAGCGGACCGGGTCCCGTTAGCACCATTTTGATGGTGTGCGCGAACGCTTTCGTCAATGCTTCCTCGGCGGTTTGCGATCCGGCGACCGCTTCGCGCATCCGCTCGTCCGCCCAGTTTTGAGCGTGGCGGAGCGTTTCGGTTAAAACCGCTTCCTTGCTACCGAAATAGTAGTGAAGCGTGGCGATATTGATTCCTGCCGCTTCCGCGATACGCCGCGTCGTGATTTTCTCAAAGCCGACCTGCGACAAAACTTCCCACGAAGTCACCAAAATCTGTTCGCGCCGTTCGTTATTATTCGTTTCAACCGCCGTCGCCACGGTATTATCCGTATTTTGCGCCATCTGCTTCGTTGTCATTTCAGC
>JACMIU010000063.1 GCA_014380985.1 Armatimonadota bacterium
CCCAACACCGTGTGCGCCGCTTCCGCGAACCGGACGCCGACGCCGGGAACGCCGCGCACGATTTCGCCAACATACGCCGGTACTTCGCCCAAGAACTCGCCGAACTGCGCGAGGTCGCCCGACGACGCCATTTCGCCGATTTTCTCGTGGAGCCGTTTGCCGATGTGCCGCCACCGCCCGAACGCGACGCGCTCTTTCTCGCCGAGGATTTCCCGCGCTTCCTTACGCAGTCCCATCATCGCCCGCCCGGCGCGTTCGTAAGCGGCGATCCGGTACGGGTTGGCGTCCGGCTTTTGCTTCAGAAGCGTCGCCATATTAAAGAAAACCGCCGCCATTTCGCGGTTCGATAACTGCTTTTGTGTGTTCACTACTTCCCTCTACTTCGCGCCCGGTGCTACTTGTTGATGGCTTTATTTTATCACACAAACGTTTTCTTTTCCACACGGGGCGCGAACAGGAGGCGCAATGCCGTATACTAACGCCTGTGACACCGCGCCGCTTCACCGTATACGTTCTGCCTCTGCTCGTCTGGATGCTCGTCATCTTCGGCTGGTCAACCGATGCCGGTTCCGCCGAGCATACCCGGTCGTGGCTACAACGCCTGTTGTCCGACCTGCCGCTACTGCGCGATTTACCCCCGGCGCGAATCCTCGACATTGACTACGGCATCCGAAAAGCCGCGCATATCACCGAGTACGCGATTCTCGCGGTGCTGGCGTTTCGCGCCGTGCGCCGGGAGCGGCAAACGTTCCGCGATGTTGATGTTTGGGGGGTGCTACTGCTTTGTGTCGCCTACGCCGCTACCGACGAACTGCACCAACTGACCGTCGCGTCGCGGTTCGGCACGGTCGGCGACGTACTGTACGACACATTCGGCGCGATGGTAGGTGTGGTCGCGTGTCTGTGGCTTACCGCCCGCGCTACCGCTTCTCCCGCCCCCCTCGACTTGATGTACTCCACAGCCAAATCGCCGCCACCGCCCCCAGCATAACGATAGCGGCGAATCGTATGGTTGATTGCACCGGGAACCGGCTTGCTACGAAGCCTAATAGTAATCCGCCGACCGGAATCAGGGCGTTCACAATCAGCGCGTGCATCGCCATCACGCGACCGCGCAACTCGTCCGGCGCGTCGGTTTGTATCTTGGTGTTCGCCGACACCATGAACGTCACCATGCCAGCCCCGGCGAAAAACAGGCACGTCAGCAAAACAGGGAAGGTCGAGGCAAACGACGCGGCGAGCAGGGCGATGCTGAACACGGTCGCGCCGCCGTAGATGCGCGGACGCAAACCGACGCTCCCGCCAAAGACCACGACGAACAATCCGCCGAGTGTCGCCCCGACGCCGTTCACCGTGACCAGTGTCGAGAATCCGCTCGCGCCGGAGTCGAACCTGCCCGCTAAGACCGGGTAGAGCGTGGAGACCGCCAGCACCGACAGCGCACCGGTCGCTACCAAAAGCGTCACGCGAAGCAAGGCGGGAATCCCGACCAGAAACCGCGCCCCGTCCCACGGCGATACCGCCGCCCCGCTTCGCCCCGCGTTCGCATTCGGCGCGATTCGCATTTGCGAGAGAGACCATAGCACCGCGATATATGACGCGCCGTTCAGCGCGAAGCACCACGCCGCGCCGAGTTTTACCAGTGCGATTCCGGCGAACAACGGTCCCAGTACCCGCGCTAAGTTGAAGCGGAGCGAACTCAGCGCAATCGCGTTTGGCGATGCTTTGGGGTCGTCCACCATCTGCGTGACAAACGCTTGTTGCGCGGGCATATTGAACGCATTCACCACCGCGCCGAGTGCCGCGAAAACCGCGATGTGCCACGGTTCCATTCGCACCACGCGGTTTGACGCCAGCACCGCGAGGCTAAACGCGAGGCACATGGCTATCGTCTGTGTGCGTAGCAAAATCGTGCGGCGCGGCA
>JACMIU010000064.1 GCA_014380985.1 Armatimonadota bacterium
AAGCAGTTCGCGGGTCGCGTCCGACAGATTCGCTCCGGCATCGCGGGGAAGCAGGGGGCGCGGGTTGGCGAGTTCGCGGGATAAAAGCGCGATTTTTTCCAGTTCCGGCAGGTCGGCATACACCGTGCCTTCGGGCAATACTCCGGCGACGGTAAGAATCTCGCCCAAAGCGGCGGCGTGAACGTCGGAATGTTGTCGAACATCGAGCGTCGCCAAGTGAAAACCAAACGATTTTGCTTGCGCGACAAGCGCGAACACGCGCCCGGCGTCCGCGATGCTTGCCGCTTTGTTGCTCCGTAGGGCGTCCGCGAACAGTTCAATGTCGGACACGAACGTGGCGGCGTCGGGGTACGCGAACGAGTCTTCCTCGGTCGGCAAATCGTACTCGGCGTCGGCGCGGGACAGGCGCGTCAAACCGCGCAGGTTTTCCTGCAAGCGAGCATGGATAAACAACAGTTTTAGCGCGTAAGGTTCGGCGTGATAGCGTTTCTGCCTGTTTTCCGCAAGCGGCACGACGGCGCGGTCAGCTTCGATGGAGGCGAGAAGCGGATCGCCCCCGGCGACGCGCCCCGCTCCCATTGTCAGTTCGCGGCGCAGGGTGTCCACGCGCTCGATGTACCACTCCAAGACCAACCGCCGATGCTCCAAAAGGGTGCGCCACGTCACCGGCGCGGTGACGTTCGGGTTGCCGTCGCGGTCGCCGCCGACCCACGACCGAAACGTCAGGAACGCGGGTAAATCAAACGTTTCGTCGGGATAATTTTCGGACAGTGCCTCGGTCAAATCGGCGTGAAGCCACGCGGTGACATTCAAGATGCTTTGCTTGAAGAAATACAGCGCGTTTCGCGCTTCCTCCGGCACGGTGATGGGGGACGCCCGCAATTCGTCGGTCTGCCAAAGTTCGGTCAGAGCGCGTTTGAGTTCCGCCTCGGCGTCGCGCTTGCCATAGGAAAGCGGCGCGGAAAGGTTGGTTGAGTCCGCCGGGGCGTCGCGTTGCGCCAAAGCGACGGCGACGCGCCCTAACTTGTCCAGCACGGCGCGGCGGCGTGCCTCGGTCGGGTGCGCCGTGAGCGTCGGGCAAACATCCATCTGCGCGACAATCTCCCGCATTTGCGCGGCGGAAACGCCCGCCACGTGCAGTTTTCGCACGGCGTCGCGGAGCGATTCGGGGCGCGGGGCGTCGCTTCTTGCCTGTCTGCCCCGGTTCGCCCGCACGATTTCCTTTTGTTCGGCGGTGTTGAGCAGTTGGAACAGCACCGTGAACGCCCGAAGCACCGGCAGGGTGTATTGCGGATCGGACAAACCGGGAACCCGTGCGAAAAGCGTTTCGGGGTTGTCGTCCTGCGCGACGGCGCGGGCTAAATCGCGGAGTAATTGAAGCGGCGCGTCGCCTTCCTGTTCGCGCAAAACGTCAGCGAGCAGGTCGTCTAAAAGCCGGATGTCGCCCGCGTGCGTCGCGGTCAGATGGCTTTCGCGTAGGTCGGCGAAAACCGGCAGGGTTCCGGTGAAAGGCAGGGCGGTGTCGGAGGGGAAATCGCTCATAACGCAGCTATCATTCGGCGAACCGGTGCGGTTTCCCTGCCGGTGAACGCGAAAGAATCGAAACGGAACTCTCGTAGCGGTTGTCTTGTTATTAGAAACGCAAGGAGTATTGCTCGTGTTCACCGCCGACCGACGTGCACTCCTTGCTGAAACGATTGAAACGGCTCGGCAACAATGATAGATAGCGAAAAAAATAGCGAACTACGCGGACGAAGCGCGTACAAAATAACCGACGATTTTGAGTGGTCACGGCGCGTTGGCGGCGGCAAATCCGCCGATTTGCCCGGCGAACCCCGCACGGAAACCGACCGCGCCCTGCTCGAATCCCGCGCCGCTTTGGAGCGACTGCGCCGCTTGATGACCGTTCGGTAAACCGCTTTTTCGGGTTGTCATGGTACAATCGTGAAGGAGGCGCGTGGTTCTGTGGATTTTTGGGAAAAGCTGTTCAGCGGAGCCGACTTCATGGCGCGGCGATATTGCGGCGATTGGAGCGTAGGGCTTATCTGGCTTCATGTCGTTTCCGACGCCGTTATCTTTGTCTCGTACCTGTGGATTCCGCTCACCATGTTTTTGGCGTTCCGTGTCCACGGTAGTAAACTCGTCATCCCCCGCGCCGCTTGGCTTCTGATTTCCCTCTACATCACCTTTATCGCCGCCTGTGGCTTTACGCACTTTTTCGACCTGCTGATGTTCTGGAATCCGGTTTACCGCGTTAACGGCTTGGTTCGCGCCCTGACCGCCGTGGTATCGTTTCTGACGGCGGCAACGCTGTCTCGCTTGATTCCGGTAGCGATTACCGCGCCCATACAGATGAATGTCCAGAAGCGATTGGTGGAGCAACAGCAAGCGTGGCTCCGCGATATTCTGGACGCGGCGACCGGGGGTATTCTGCGTCTTTGCGCGAGTCCCGCCGAACTTCCCGCCGCGCTCGCTGAGGGCGCACACACGGTTCGCGTTTCCGATGCCCGCGATTTGAGTGCGGTACGGAAAATGGTTACGCACCTTGTCCATGATGCCGGTTTCCCCCGCGAACGCGCCGATGGACTGGTCACGGCGACGCACGAAGCGGCGATGAACGCCCTGCGCCACGCCGGGGGAGGAACCGTGCGCGGCTACCGACACGGCGACACCGCACAGGTTTGGGTAGAGGACGCGGGGCGCGGTATCGCGCTCGACAAACTGCCGATTGCCACGCTCAAGCAAGGTTATTCCACGATGGGAACGGCGGGGCAGGGCTGGTTTCTGATGCTGTCGTTTGTGGACGCGGCGTTTTTGTACACCGACGCGACCGGCACAACGATTGTGCTGGAAATGAGGCGGGAACCGCCCATTCCGCTCATCCCGCTGTCGCACTGGGTCGGCGGCGATATTCCGTCCCCCGAACCGGCAGGGTTGGCGGCGTGACCGGCGAACCGCTCGTTCTCGGAGTTGACCTCGGCGGCACGAAATCGGCGGCGTCGCTCCTCACGTTGTCCGGCGAAACCCGCTTCCGAATCGCCGTGCCGACGCAAGCGGAACGCGGCGCGGGTGCCGTGATTGCCACGCTTATTTTCCTCGCGCAAACCGCGCAAAACGCCGCGCCTGATCCCGCCGCACTAATCGGATGCGGCGTTTCCGCCGGTGCGCCGGTAGACGCCCTGCGCGGCATCGTTTTCCCCGCGCCGAACCTGCCCGGCTTCCCCCCCGAAACGCCACTGGCACAAATCCTCGCGGACACGACCGGCTTACTAACACACCTTGAAAACGACGCCGACGCGACCGCGCTTGCCGAATACCGTTTCGGCGCGGGGCAGGGTACGCAAACGATGGCGTTCCTGACGGTCGGAACCGGTATCGGCGCGGGGCTGATCATAGGCGGCAAACTGCACCGGGGCGCGTTCGGCGCGGGGGGCGAAATCGGTCACGTTTGCGTGGATACGTCCAGCGCGGCGCGGGTGTGCAATTGCGGTTTGCGCGGATGCCTCGAAGCCTACGCTTCCGGCGTTTCGGTGCTAAAAATCGCCATCGAAAACGGCTACAGCGGCGAGCCAACCGGCGTCGCCGTCGCCAACGCGGCACGAAGCGGCGACCGTGCCGCGCAAGAAGCGTTCGCGGATGCCGCCGACAAATTGGGGCGAGGGCTTGCTACACTTGCCATGCTCCTGAACCCGGAGCGTATCGTGCTGGGAACGCTCGCGGTTCATGCGTCCGACCTGCTTCTCGCCCCCGCCATCGCCTCGATGCGCCGTCACGCTTGGAACCGCGTCACTGAAAACCTGTCCGTGGTTCCCGCCGCGCTCGGTGACCGGGCGCAGGATTTAGCCGCCCTGTGCGCGTACCTTGCCCAATCAGGCGAATCAGGCGCGGGGAACCCGCCGCCGCCGAAATCTGGCGCATCGGACAAAACTTGTTTTGTCCTGCGAACTGCGCCACATCTGCCGACGAACGAAACCGGTGATACAATAAACGCCGTAAGCGGGGTGGTATAAGCCGCGTTGCTTATCTTAAAATTTTTGGACGAGGATTATTTTTATGGAACGAACGTATATCATGGTCAAGCCGGACGGCGTACAGCGAAAACTGACCGGCGAGATTATCCGCCGCTTCGAAAATCGGGGTTTGACTCTGGTCGCGCTGAAGATGCTGACGCCGAAGCGCGAAACCGCCGAAAAGCACTACGCGGTTCATGCCGAACGCCCGTTCTACGGCGAACTCGTTGACTTCGTAACATCGGGTCCCGTGGTGGCGATGGTGTGGGAAGGCAAGGACATCGTGAAAATCACTCGCGCCATGATTGGTGCGACGAAGCCGACCGAGGCACTGCCCGGCACGATTCGCGGCGATTTCACCGCCGACATGATGAGCAACCTGATTCACGGCTCCGACGCACCCGAAGCCGCCGAAGACGAAATCGCCCTCTGGTTCGGCGAAGGCGAACTTTAGGATCTAACCGCCAAGACGCAAAGAACGCCAAGACCGGAAAAGTTTCAAAGATGCCGTAAACCGAACGGCTCCGCGATTCCGTTGCTTTTATGTCTTTTCCGTTCTTGGCGTCCTTCGCGTCTTGGCGGTTCAATAAACGATGCGCTTAGAGCCTTACGATTACGAACTGCCGCCGGAGCGAATCGCGCAGGAGCCGGTGTATCCCCGCGATTCGGCGCGGTTGCTGACCGTGGCGCGGGGCGGGGGAGTCACCGGGCATCGCGTTTTTCGGGGACTGCCCGAACTGCTCGCGCCGGGTGACGTGTTAGTGGTCAACGAAACGCGGGTGTCGGCGGTGCGCCTTCTGGGGACGCGGGAAGGCTTGACCGGCGAGGTCGAAGCGTTGCTGTTGCGCCCTGCCATCGAACACGGAGGCGAGTGCTACGAAGCGTTGGTGCGTCCCGGCAGAAAAATCGGCGAGGGCGAACGGTTGGTGTTTGCGGAAGCCGGGGTGCGGGCGGAAGTGATAGCGCGGGGACTGGAATCGGGCGGGCGGATTCTGCGACTTACGGCGATAGACGGTGGGGACGTGACCGCATTGCTGGAAACGCGGGGGCGGGTTCCGCTTCCGCCATATATCACCGCGCCGCTGTCCGACCGCGAACGCTATCAAACCGTATACGCGAAATCGCCGGGCTCCGCCGCCGCGCCCACGGCGGGCTTGCATTTCACGCCCGAACTGCTCCAGCAGATTCGGGAGCGGGGCGTTCGCGTTTGCACCGTTCGGCTTGATGTGGGTCTGGGAACGTTTCGACCGATAAAAGATACCGAGGATGTCACGACGCACGAGATGCACGCGGAAACGTATTGCGTGTCTGCGGAAACGGCGGATGCGGTGAACGCTTGCACCGGGCGCGTGGTCGCGGTAGGAACCACATCGCTACGATCACTCGAATCGGCGGCACTTTTAGCGGACGCGGGAAAGCGCGTCGCGGCAACCGAGGGCGAAACGCGCTTGTTCGTGTTGCCCGGATATAAGTTTCGCGCCGTGGACGCATTGGTCACTAATTTTCACCAGCCGCACTCGACGTTGTTGCTATTGGTGGCGGCGTTTGTCGGCGCGGAAACGATGCGCGAAGCGTACCGCGCCGCCCTCGAAAGCGAGTACCGATTTTTAAGTTTTGGGGATGCCATGTTTGCCTACCCCGCATCATAAACGAAGAAGGAAACCATCCCGTTGCCCGGTCTGGACGAATACTACAAATACCTTGATAAGCAGGACAAATCTACCGCCGATGTTGTCACAAAGAACGGAACTGCGAAAAACGGCAAGTCTAAAAAAGCGCGACTGCCGGAGGGCCCGTTGCCGGGTTCGGTGCAACCCGGCGTTCGCTATGTCTTAAAAGGTGGCGTCACGGTCGCGGTTCCGTCTGCCCTCGGTGAGATAGAAGCGTTGTCGGAACCGCCTGTAGCGATTGTTTTGGTCGCCGCGCCGATTGCGGAAGTCGTCGCCGCGCCGGAACCGGTTGCGAAAGCCGTGGCAACAAAGCCGCGCCTTCGTGCCGCCGACCGCCGGTCCGATGAAATCACCGCCGCGCCGACCCCGATTGCGCCCGAATATCTCCCGCCGCTGGTGGAAGCCGCCGAACCTACCGAGGTCGCCGACGCCACCGCCCGCCCGCGCCGCGCCCGCACCGACCCCGCCGAAGAAATCAGTGATGGTGACGCCGCCGCGCTCTGGAAACGGTTGCCACGCCACATCCAACTTTTAGTCGGTATGACCCCTGACACGAAGGAAGAACCGGCACAAAAATACTACAGCCGGGGCTTCAAGGAATCGCGCCAACAGTTAATCGAACGCCTTCTTGACCCGACCATGACGCTCGAAGATACCGCCCGCGTCCTCGGCGTTTGCCCGACCACGGTACGCCGCTACACGAACCGGGGCGTCTTGCCGCATTACCGCACCCTCGGCCAACAACGTCGCTTCCGATTGTCGGACGTTCTGGCGTTTCTGGAAAAGCAACAAAAGCAAGCGTTAAAGCGGCGCAAAATGCTGTTTGGAGATAAAGCATAAACGGCTGGTAAGGATACAACGATGTCAAACCGTTACGATTTCTCGCGGGTATCGCCCGCCTTGCAAAAATCCGCATGGAGTGCGGCATGGGCGTCGCATCCATCGGCTCTCGCACACACCGGCGACACCGGAGCGGTGTTTCTGTTCCGCAAAACTCTCACCATCGCTACCGTGCCGGAAACGTTCATCGTTCACGTGTCCGCCGACCAACGCTACCATCTGTTTGTCAACGGCGTTTCGGTCACGTTCGGACCCGCTCGCGGCGACCTGCTCCACTGGAACTACGAAACCGTTGACCTCGCGCCGTTCCTGTCGCCCGGTGAAAACGTTCTCGCGGCGCGGGTGCATCTCTTCGTCGGCGAAAACGCGCCCGTCGCGCAGATTACGTCCGGCTTTCCGGCGTTTCTGATGCAGGGTGATACGGACGCCGAAGGGGGCGTGAACACGCCGACCGGCTGGTGCGTCGCCGTGGACGAAGCGTATACGTTTACCAACGAACCGGCGTCAAAGTTGTGGACGTATGCAGTGGTGGGGGCGTCGGAAATCTTCGATGCGGCGAAGCACCCGCACGGCTGGAACGTTACCGGCTTCGACGATACCGGTTGGCTTCCCGCGAAAAACCTCAAGAAAGCCGCCCCGCACGGCACATCGGACGCCGAAACGTACTGGTGGCTCGTGCCGCGCACCGTGCCGCTGATGGTGGAAACGCCGGTTTCGCTCGGCACGGTGCGCCGGGGGATGCCGCTGGAGCGGGGCGCATCGTTCACGATTCCCGCGAATAGATCGGCGACACGGCTCTTCGACCACGGCGCGAACGTTTGCGCGCTTCCGACGCTTACGGTATCGGGCGGCGCGGGTAGCACCATCACACTCGGCTATGCGGAAGGCTTGCAGGATATTACCGCGAAGCCAAATCTGAATGCCAAAGGCAACCGGGACGACATCAACGGCAAGGAACTGCGTGGGTACGTGGACACGTGGAAACCTGCCGGTGGCGACGCGGCGCAAACCCTTGACACGCTCCACTGGCGCACCTTCCGTTATACCGAACTGACTATCACCACGGCGGGCGAACCGCTCACGGTTCACGCCCTCGGTGCGACCGCGACCGGCTACCCGTGGGAACGACGCGCCACGTTCGATGCGCCGGAAATGCTGGAACTTGCCGCGATACGCGAAACCGGCTGGCGAACCTTGCGGCTTTGCTCGCACGAAACGTTCATGGACTGCCCGTACTACGAGCAACTCCAGTACGCCGGGGACACGCGCATTCAGGCACTCGCCACACTCTATGAGACCGGCGACGCTCGCCTGTTCAAAAACGCCCTGCTCCAGTACGACGATTCCCGTGCCGCGTTCGGCTTAACGATGAGCCGGTATCCGTCGCGCATTCCGCAGGTGATTTCGCCGTTTTCGCTTTGGTGGGTGTGCATGGTGGAAGATTATTTTCTGCACGTGCCGGATTCGGC
>JACMIU010000065.1 GCA_014380985.1 Armatimonadota bacterium
CGAATCGGAAGACCGGACGTTCGCGCTTTCGATTATCCCGCACACGTGGGATAACACCACGCTTCAGCACCTTCGCGCCGGGGACGCCGTGAATATCGACACCGATATTTTGGGCAAGTATGTCGAGAAAATGCTCGCCGGTTACGGGGGCGGGGACGCCGCGAACACCGACCGCTACACCCGCGTCGGCGGCGACAACGTTTCGATGGACTTGCTGAAACGCTCCGGCTACGTCGCCACCGCCACCGAGGAATCGCGCTACGGCGGCTATGACAACGACTAACGAAAGGAAACGGTTGTTATGCCTGTGTCTACCACGACCGACGATTTTGTAAGCGTTGCCCCCAAAGACCTTGTGTTTCCCCGGATGACCTTCGAGGAGTTTTTAGAGTGGTCGGACGAGGACACGCACGCCGAGTGGGTAGACGGAAAGGTGGTTTTTCTCTTGGGAGCATCCAGCCGACATCAATCCCTACTTTACTTCTTATCTCGTGTCGTGGCTGACTGGATAGAGGCAACGGGCGACAAAGGTGCGCCTTTTTTCGCGCCGTTTATTATGCGTTGCCGCGTCGGGATGCCGGGGCGCGAACCCGACTTAGTCTATGTATGCGAGGAGAATCTTGGCAAGATTCGCAAGAATTATATGGAAGGAGCCGCCGACCTTGCCGTCGAAATAGTCAGCCCTGAATCAGTGAGCCGCGATCATATTGAGAAGTTCGCGGAGTACGAAGCGGGCGGCGTCGGCGAATACTGGGTTATTGACATCACGAACGACACCGCCGAGTTCTACATTCGAGACACGCCAAACGCCCCCTACTTCCGCCGTGCCCATCTCACCAATGCAACCGATGGAAAACGCGGCTTGTACACCTGCGATACGCTTGGCGGGCTACAAATCAACGTAGATTGGCTATTCGCCGATACCCTGCCGACGCTAACCTCCATTCGGCGCGAATGGGAAGCGAATGCGGTAAAATAGCATCATGCAAACCGCGACCTACGACCCTGTGAATATCGCGCCGAAAGATTTGGCACTTCCGCTAATGACCTTCGAGGAGTTTTTGGAGTGGTCGGACGAGGATACTTATGCTGAGTGGGTAGATGGAAAGGTGATTTTTTTCTTGCCAGTATCCAACCGACACCAGTTAATACTTGGGTTTCTTATACATTTACTTGCCGAGTGGAAAGAAGAAACCGAAGACGAAGGAGTGGTTCTCTTCGCGCCATCGCTCATGCGTTGCCGGGTGGGAATGCCGGGGCGCGAGCCGGATCTGATGTATCTGCGCGAGGAAAACTTGGGTAAAGTTCGCACCAACTATCTGGAAGGAGCCGCCGATATTGCCGTGGAAATCGTTAGCCCCGACAGTGTACGACGGGACTTCATGGAAAAGTTCGCGGAATACGAAGCGGGCGGCGTCGGCGAATACTGGATTATTGACCCGGCTACCGGGGTTGCCGAGTTTTATATCCGCGATGCGCCGGATGCCCCCTATTTCCGCCGCGCTCCGCTAACCGGTGCGACCGAGGAGAAGCGCGGCGTGTACACTTGCCACACGCTGGACAGTTTGCAAATCAACGTGGATTGGCTGTTTGCCGACCCACTGCCTACCTTGAAATCCATTCGCGCCGAATGGGAAACGCCCCCGGCATCATAGGGTTTCACGTTCGCTCGCGGGCGATTTGTGCGCCCACGGCGTCGCCGTGCGTTTCGCGCCACCGAGCCACCGCTTCGTAGACCCGCGTATCGTCGGCGTCCGAGCGGAACACGCGCCGCGCCGCTTCGTAGCGGGCGAGCAACGTTTCCAGCGTACCGGCGTTTGAACCATCGTTTCGCGTCCATAGCAGTAGGCGCGTCGCGGCAAGCGGCGTCGCCCGGTCGCCGCGCTTTGCGAACGGCGCGGACGCGAGCATTTCCCATGCGGCAACCGCTTCCGCGCCCGGCAAGGTGAACAGCCGGTGCAGGTCGCACAAGAAGACACTACCGGTGGCGTTTTGCGCGTCGTACAACTCCCGCGCCCCGGCAAGAAGTTCGCCTGCCACCCGCACGCCCCCTTGCGTGAGGGCGACGCGGGCGCGAAGAAACAGCCGGTGCGCGTCACTTCCAGCGTTTGGGGGCAGGGCGTTTGCCGCGTCCGAGTAAACCGCCGCACTGCTCACATCTCCCCCCTCTATCGCGGCAAGCCCCGCGAGGCAAAGCCGGTAGCCTTCCGTGCGCGTGTCGCCGACCGATTGCCACAGCAGTTGAAAACCGAGTTCGGTTTGCGGGGGTTCGACGCGCACCCGGCGCACCAGAAACAAAGACGTCGCTTGCAGTCCGTCGGACGCCACCGCTTTTGCGCCGCCGCTTCCCGGCAGGGTCACGCGAAGTGGGAGCAGGTTCATCACGCCGAGCAGGGCGTTCATCACGAACAGTGCCAGCACGACGCCCCCGCCCCCGAAATCGCGCCACCAAAAGAAGGACAAAAACGCGACAATTAGGTTTGCCGCACCGCCGCCGACAAACAGCAAGGCGCGGGCGCGGCGCGACGGGAGCAGTTCGGGGGTGGTCGTCCAGCACGTGCCGAGCGTCGGGTTATCACAGCACAAAAAGAAGCGTGTGCCGCCGGGCAGGGTTAGCGAAAACAGCGGACGCGACGCGCCCAAGCCAACCGAAGTCACGGCGTACCCGGCGGCGCGTGCAAACAGCGCGTGTCCCACCTCGTGAACCGTCACGGCGACAAACAGCGCGGGATACAGGAACAAAACGAACCAGAGCGATGGCACGGGCGCGGTCATTCCTACCGGGCAACCGAAACGCGAACGGGAACGCCGTCAATGCGGGCGAGCGTGATTTGCGCCGGGGTTCCGATCACCGCCGACGGCTCGTTTTGCGCCGGTTTCACCGCGTCCGCGACCGACTTGCCGGGCGGCAGGTTGCCGCCGCTTCGCACCTCGGTTCCATCGGAGCCGTGGAGCATCAACGTCCATTTACCGGTTTTGGCATCGGCATCAAGGCGGGCATAATACGTGTGGCAACCGTCGCTACGCCCCGTGTCGTTGAGCGGGTACGTTTCGGAAAGGGCGAACTCATTTCCCGTGGCAGTCGCCTTCGACCAGTTTGTGCCGCCTAAAAACGACCATTCCATCGTTAGTCTGTCCGCGCCGGATTCGATGGGGGTGGCGGAAACGCGCACATTGCCGGGCGCGGGAACGCTGGTGGCGGCGTTGCCCATACTCCCGATGCGCGGCTGAAGCAGAACAAACGCGCCGCCCGATAGCGCGGCAACCGCGCCGATGGCAAGCAAAGATATACCGACGATTCGGAGCGGGTTTCGGGTACGTTTCATAGTTTTAGTATAGCGCAGTCGTTCCCACTTCGCCGTATTGCCTCATTAAGAAATCTAACTTTGGGAGATTCGTTACCTCACCAAGCAAATCTTACCTTACCCTTTTTCTCCTGATTTCTCCCGGCTCCTTAAGGAAGTCGGGTTAGATTTCTTCGTGAGGCAATTCGAGAAGTAGAACCGTTGCGCCGATTCGTGGTATGGTAAACCGATTGTTCCAACATGACACGCCCGAACGCCAAGCCGCATAGCCGATTTTTCCAAGCCGTTGCCGCGCTTTTAACGTTTTTTTTCGGCGTGACTATCGCCGCGCCGTGCGTCCGTGCATTCACCAACAACCTTTTTGCGACGGCGAAACCGGTAGCCGCAAGCGTGATCGCGCCGGAAAAGTTCGCGTCCGTCACGCCGAAGGTCGCGCATGACGCCCTTTGCGCCTGCGTAGACTGTCCCGGCTCGCGGGGCGGTAACTGTTGCTGTGCATCCGCGCCGACTTCCGGTGACGGCTACGCGCTTCGCGCCGTGTGCGACGTTGCGCCCGATGCCACGTCCCCGCTGTCGCCGCTCCCCCCCATGATTTTGCTGCCCGGCGCGAAGGCGATTATGCCGATATTCGCGCCCGCCGTTGCCTCCTCCGTTCCGGTCGCGCCGCGCCTGTGCACCGCGCTGGACTCACCGCTTCCGCCCGACGCCCCGCCCCGCTTGTCCTAACCGCGCTTTTCGCGCCGACCATTGTCAACCTGTTGCCGCTTGCTTACCACGCGGCAACCGACTCTCGAAACCGTTAGGACTACCCATGAACTGTTTACCAACAGGGCGCACGTCGCGCCCCGCTACTGCATTTACCTTGATAGAACTGCTTGTCGTGATAGCGATAATAGCGATTCTCGCCGCGATGCTGTTTCCCATTTTCGCGCAAGCCCGCGCAAAAGCACGGGCGATAAACTCGCTCTCGAACTCGCGCAATTTTGGCTTGGCGATTTCGATGTACATATCCGATCACGACGAAGCGTTGCCGCTCAACTCGCACACGCGCCCGCTCGGCTGGAAGTTCGGCGACCCCGACCCCTCATGGGTGGACGCCGTACAACCGTATGTCAAATCGCAACTGATGGCGCGATTGCCGGACGACAACTCGAACAACTGGGCGGAAATGATAGATGTCGCCGCGCTCGCACCGGGCAAAACGCCGCGCTTAACGTCGTACCGCACCAATGCCTACCTGAACAACAACAAAAACGGCACGGGATGGGTTCTCGCCGAAATAGACGCGCCCGCGTCGTGCGTCTACGTTTCCGAATCGCGGGAAAACACGGCGAGCGACCACACGCACCCGATGTGCTGGGAAGGGTTCGCGGCGTCTACCTGCGTTTCGATTGGCTCCGAAACCGAAGTCGAGAAACGCCGGTATCAGGGCGGGGCGAATTACACGTTTGTGGACGGTCACGCGAAGTGGCACAAATTCGAGCAAACGTATAACCCACGAACCGGGCTGGACTGGTGGATTCCGAACAAGAAAGCCGCCGCGCAGTATAGCCGCTCCTACTGGCAACTGTAAGAAAGGAAAAATATGAGAATAAAAACAATCGCAGGATGGTTGATGGTCGGCGCGTTCGCGTTTGCCGCCCCGACCTTCGCGCACGAAGGCGCGAAATGCCCGGTTCCCGCGAAAAAAGCAGTGTTCGTGAAGGGCGGCAAAACGCTGGCACTGAAACTGTCCGGCTTACACTGCGCGGGATGCGCTACGGGAGTGGAGAATAAATTACTCAAGGTTCCCGGTGTCGCCGGGGCAACCGTGAATCCGGCAAAGCAAACGGCGACCGTGACCATCCGCAAAGGCGCGAAACGCCCTGCCGACGCCGCGCTGAAAGCCGCTGTGAAAGCGGCGGGGTTTGTCTGCGTCGCCGTGAAATAGCGTCCCGCTGGTAGACGACGACCGGGCTACCGACAGCAGTAGCCCGGTCGTCGCTACTCTACTTCCGGCGC
>JACMIU010000588.1 GCA_014380985.1 Armatimonadota bacterium
CGATTATCGGCGGCGTGGCAGGGGCGGCGGCGTCCGGCGCGGCGGTCGCGGCAGTTGATCGTGTAGATAACGACAACACCTTAACTGGTCTCGGCGGCACGACCAACGACATCAACAGCGACTATACGTATGAAACCGATGATACCGGCGGTCGCTACTACAACGACACCGTGAACAACCGCCGTGTGTACCACGACCCGGCGGACAATCGCCACTACTACAGCGATGTCACGACCGGTAGCCGAACGTATGTGGACGGACCCGGCGCGACCGGCGTTACCCAACGCTACGACGAGTCTACCCCGTCCCTCAAGACCGGTGGTTATGCGAACGACGGTACGCCCGACACCCGCGGCGTCGGTGAAAAGCTGGTAGATGGTGTCACCGGCGACGTTGTAGATGACAAAACGGGCAAGGTCGTCAACCACCCGTGAGCGGTTTTTTGGGAGCGGGTTTCGTGGTGGCGCGTCGCCCGCTCCCGAAAACATCAGAGCCACTCGCGCCGGTTGTCCGCGCCGCAGTGGCTCTGGCATTTGCGAGCTATTCGGCGTTTGCCTCCGCCCGCGCTCCGATGTCGGAGCGGTAAAACGCCCCGTCAAATCCGACTTTCCTCACCGCCGCGTACACCCGCGCCCGCGCTTCCGAGAACGTATCCCCGGTCGCTGTGACGCCCAAAACACGCCCGCCGTTCGTCACGGTTTTTCCCGCATCGTCCTGCGCGGTTCCGGCGTGGAACACCGCCACGGCGTCCATTCCCGCCGCAGACTCCAAGCCGTGAATCGCTTTGCCGGGTTCATACGCGCCGGGATACCCGCCCGACGCCAGCACGACGCAAACGGCGGCACGCGGCGCGAAAACCACCGGCGTTTTTTCCAGTTCCACATCGGCGACCGCGCACAAAATATCGGCTAAGTCGCTCTGCAAAAGTGGCAGAATCACCTGCGTTTCCGGGTCGCCGAAGCGGCAGTTAAACTCCAAACACATCGCCCCGCGTGTCGTAAGCATCACCCCGGCGTACAACACGCCGCGATAGGGGATGCCGGTTTGCTTAATCGCTTCCACTGCCGGAACAATGATCGTGCGTAGCACGGTTTGCATCACTTCGTTCGTGGCGACGGGAACCGGCGCGTATGCGCCCATGCCCCCGGTGTTCGCCCCCCGGTCGCCGTCCAAAGCGCGTTTGTGATCCTGCACCGCGAGCATCGGCTTCACCGTGTCGCCGTCCACAAACGCCATCACCGAGATTTCCTCGCCGCGCATCGCTTCCTCAATCACCACGGTTTCGCCCGCCGCACCAAAGATTTTGCGCTCCATCATCGCGGCAATCGCCTCGTTCGCTTCGTCCATCGTTTGCGCCACGACCACGCCCTTGCCCGCCGCCGCGCCGTCCGCCTTGATCACAATCGGAACGCCGGTAGTTTGCACATACTCCCGCGCCTTGTCCGCATCGGTGAAGACTTCAAATGCCGCCGTCGGGATTCCGGCGCGAGCCATCAGGTTTTTCGCGTAGGCTTTGCTTCCTTCAAGGCGGGCGGGTTCGGCGGAGGGGCCGAAAATCCGCAGTCCACGCGCCTCGAATGCATCTACGATTCCGGCGATTAGCGGCAATTCGGGCCCGACCACGGTCAAATCTACCTTGTGTTGCTCGGCGAACAGAAGCAATGCTTGTGTGTCGTGCGCTTCGATGGCGAGATTCTCCGCCACTGTCGCCGTTCCGGGATTGCCGGGGGCGCAGTAGATTTTGTGGACGCGCTGGCTTTGCGCGAGTTTCCAGCAAAGCGCGTGTTCGCGCCCGCCGCCGCCGATAACTAAAACTTTCACGGCTGATTCACCGATTCCTTTGTTGACAAGCACATGATGCCGGGTTCGACAAACGCCGTGTTTTTTCCTGCCGGGCGCAAATGCGCTCGCGTTTCGCGCTCGGCAGGACTTTTTTGGAAAAGCGGCGAATCTACTTTCGTGCTATTTTAGTTTCGCAAAGGAAATGCCTGATGAACCCCGATATAGAAACCGCCCAGACCCTTGAAAAACTGCATGACTTGGCGCATTGGCTCGGCGACCCCGTGCGCGACTGCGCGATTTTAGCCGAGGGCAACGTGTCCGCCGCCGTCGGCGCGGACAAAAAAACGTTCTGGCTGAAAGCGTCCGGCTCGTCGCTTTGCTCGATGCGCCCCGACGAGTTTGTTTTGATGGATACGACACGCGCCCTGTCCATCTGCGACCACGATTATTTGGACGACGCCGGAATCACCCGCGTTTTGACCGAAGCGAAAGCCGATGCGGATTCGCCGCATCGCCCGTCCACTGAAGCCGGGCTTCACGCCGCGTGTTTGATAGACGGCGAAGCGGGCGCGGTCGGGCATACGCACCCGGTTCCGTTTCTCTCGATTTTGTGTTCGGTGAACGCCGAAGCCGCGTTGTCTGGGAGACTGTTTCCCGACGAAATCGTTGTCTGCGGACCCGCGCCGTGTCTCGTCGGATACCACGATCCGGGCCCACCGCTCGCCCGCGCTTCCCGCGACGCTATCCTCGCCTACAAAGCGCAGTGGGGAATTCCGCCGAAGGTCGTTCTGCTTCGCAACCACGGGCTTTTCGCCCTCGGAAAAGATGTCGAGGAAGTCAAGCGCGTGACGGCGATGGCTACGAAAGTCGCCCGCGCTTTGATTGGCACATTCGCGCTCGGCGGCCCCCGCTTCTTGACGGAAGAAGCGGCGAACCGCATCCACACGCGTCCCGACGAACTGTACCGGCTGAACAAGCTGGACACACTAAAAGTACGGTAGGTACGTCTTTTTGAGGTATACTATGGAATTACCCAAGACTGAACGGGGCAACGCAAAGGAGTAGACTATGTTTATGATACGGCATTCTTTGATTCTGTTGGCGGTAATTATGGTAATTGCAGGGAACAATTCAGTGGCGCGGGCGCAACGTCCCGTCGCCAAACCACCCTTGCGTTCGCTCCGTCCCGTGCCGCGTATCATCTATCAAAACCCGGCGAAGGATAAGACTGCGCTTCAGTCGCGGTCGCTACGAAGCGCGACCGCGGGACGGTATTCTGCAGACATATCGTTTAAGTCGCTCGCCGCTATTTCGCCGGAGATTATCACCGCGCAGGTCACCGCTCCGACAAAGCAAGTTGTCGAATTAACCGTGAAGAAACCCACCACGGACGATGCGTATGTCAATTTTGTCGGCGGCGATGTCAACAACAAAGATGGTAGCGCATCTTTTAAGCAAAAAAAATCGGCGTTGAAGACGAACCCCTCATCGGGTATCAAGGAATTTGCCGCGGACGCACGGGTCGAGTTTGGCTTCAAAGGCGTGGCGAAGAGCAAATACTATGTGTCGGTGGAACTGAGACAGTATGACTCAGAAAATGTTCAATTGATCGTAGCACCGGACGACGGCACCGGATTTATCGCAATCACACTCGGTCAGTTGTCGGAGGAACCAAGCGTGGTAATGAAACCGCCGAAGCCGCTGTACGGGTTTCCCATTTTGGCAGAGTGGGTCGTAGATGCGCCCGAAGAGGGTTGGTACGGGTTCCGTATAGCGTTTGCGGACGCCCCAACCAGTTGGAGTTTCGAGAAGATAACCGTGCAACCAATAAGCATACCGTAGTCCGGTGGCGATGCA
>JACMIU010000589.1 GCA_014380985.1 Armatimonadota bacterium
ACTGGAACCCCCCGGCGAAGGCGACCGAAAAAGGTCTGCAACAGTTAGGATCGCTCGGCGGCGGCAACCATTTTATCGAACTGCAAGCCGGGGACGACGGCTTCTTGTGGGGAATGATTCACACCGGCAGTCGCGGTTTCGGCTATCAATTGGCGGCACACTATATCGCGCTTGCCCGCGCCGAAATGAAGGAGCGCGGACACGGAAAAGGTGATGGCGACGGAACCTACTTTCCGTCCGATTCGCCGCATCACCGGGGCTACCAGAACGCGGTGGCAGCGGGGGGAAACTTTGCGACCGCGAACCGTCTGACGATCTGGGAGCAGGTGGCGACCGCGTTCCGCCGCGTGTTCGGGTCGGAACCCAAAATGTTCTACGAAATCTCGCACAACTTGGCACAGCGCGAAACACTCGCTACCGGCGAAACCGGGTGGGTGCATCGCAAGGGCGCGACGCGGGCATTCCCGGCAGGGCATCCGGCTTTGGCGGGAACGAAGTGGGCGGATACTGGGCATCCGGTGCTGATTCCCGGCTCGATGGGCGACGATTCGTATGTGTTAATGCCGCAGTCTGGCGCGGCAAACGCGCTCTATTCGGTCAATCACGGGTGCGGGCGATTGTTTGCACGGAGCGAATCGCGCACACGGTTCACGCAAAGCGCGGTCAATAAGCAGATGAAAACGCTCGGCGTATTGGTGAACGGCGGCGGGGTAGATGTGCCGATTGACGAGTCACCGGGCGTCTACAAATCCGGCAAGGATGTTATCGCGGCGGTCGAGGCGGCGAACCTTGCGCGGGTGCAAACCGTTCTTACGCCGCTCGCGGTAATCAAGGGCGCGGACTAACGCCTTGACCTGCCGGGTACACCGTGCTACCATCTTCGTAACCATGCTTGATATTAAACGAATCCGAACCGAACCCGATGCCGTGAAGTCCGCGCTCACGAAGCGCGACCCCGAAGCCGCCGCCACGATTGACGATCTGCTGACGATGGACGCCGACCGGCGCAAACGCTTGACCGAAATCGAAACGCTCAAAGCGGAGCAAAATCGCTTCAACCCGCAGATCGCGGCGATTAAAAAAGCGGGCGGCGACGCGACGGAACTTCTGGCGCAGTCGGCGCAAATCAAGGCGCAAATCGCGGGACTAGAAGGCGGGGTGCGCGAATCGGACGCCATGCAAATCGCCGCGCTATCGAAACTGCCGAACCTACCTGCAGACGATGTGCAAGCCGGGGGCGAGTCGGACGCCGTAGAAATCGCCGGGTTGTCGCGCCCGCTTCGTGAGTTCGACTTTCCCCCGAAACCGCACTGGGAAATCTGCGAAACGCACCGATTAGTGGATTTCGAGCGCGGCACGAAGTTGTCCGGCTCCGGCTTCGTGATTTATACCGGCGTCGGCGCAAGACTGCAACGCGCCTTGATTTCGTTCATGCTCGACACGCACGTTTCCACGCACGGCTATACCGAGATCGGGTTACCGTATGCGCTGACCCGCGAGTCGGTCACAGCGTCGGGGCATATCGTCAAGTTCGCGCCAGAAATGTACCACGACGCGGAAAGCGATTTGTTTTTCCTGCCGACCGCCGAACCCGCACTCGTGAACATTCATCGCGGCGAGATTTTGCCGCCCGGCGCATTGCCTCTGAAATACACCGCGCACACGCCCTGTTGGCGGCGCGAGGCGGGCGCGGCGGGCAAGGACACGCGGGGCTTACAGCGCATCCATCAGTTCGATAAGGTGGAGTTGTTCCGCTACGTGCTTCCCGAAGATTCCGAGACCGCCTTAGCCGAAATGACCAACGAAGCCTGCGCTCTGTTAGACGCGCTGGAAATCCCGTACCGGCTTTTGCGCCTCGCGGCGGGCGATATTTCGTTCGCGGCGGCGAAAACGATAGATATTGAAGCGTGGTCGCCGGGCATGGGCAAGTGGCTCGAAGTCTCGTCAGCGTCGAACTGCACCGATTTTCAGGCACGCCGCGCCGATATTCGCTTCCGCCGTGAGGCGACGGCGAAACCGGAGTTCCCGCACTTGCTGAATGCGTCGGGGCTTGCCCTGCCCCGCGTGGTTTCCGCATTGCTGGAGACTCATCAGAACGCCGACGGCACGGTCACGGTTCCTGCACCGATTCGCCCGTATCTCGGCGGGCTTGCCGTCATCGGGTAAAATAGTAG
>JACMIU010000590.1 GCA_014380985.1 Armatimonadota bacterium
CTTTTCGATAACGAACTCAACATCTCCTTATCTGAACTTCGTGCGTCGCGCTACACCCATCGGGGGCAACCCGACCAAACTGTGCGAACCGATCTGTTTCCACCGAAGGCGTCTCCGGTTATAGTAGACGGCGTTATCGTTGCAGACGGCGTCGTTATTTTGGAAGCGACGGGGCGGCTACACCTTTCCATATTCCTTGTGGATGGCTCCGCCGCACCGCTACGCATCGAGGAAAGCCCAATCCCTTTGACGGTGTTCGCCGCGGACGGAACGCTCGAAGGAATAGTGACGCTACAAAGCCTCGCCGGTTATCGCGTCAATGGCGGACGTGTGGTGCAACTGATTTCTTTTTCCGTTTCTGCGGCGGGCGACTACTACGCGACAGCAAACGTGCTAAGTGCAGACGAGGCAAGCAATAGCGAGACGGTGATTCGCTGGAACCAAGCCGGTGTGCTGATCGGCAATTTCACGGCTAACAACGCTGATGCGCCGGGAACAGCCGACGCGATGGGCAACCGGTACGAATTGTATAGCGACTACAGCCGGGCGACGCGAACCTCTCCGTTGCCACCAAAAGTCAATCTCGTCAAAACTTCCTCGACCGGAACAAAACTGGCGCAGATTCCCCTGCCCGATGGGTACGGCGCACCGTTCGCGGTAGACGGCGACGGGGCGGTTTTCGTCGCATCCAACAGTGAAATAATCGTTTACCGGCGAACGCGCTGACAGCTCGGCAAGCAGGGTAAACGTGCATCTCACAGCAAAAGTGTACCCCGGTCAGGAATGAAGGAATCGTCAATATGCTTACTCAAACATTCGTGAAGGAACCCTTATCAAGGTCACCGATATTCCCCGTTCGATTATCGCGCCGCGCCCTGCTTTCTGCGGGAACCGCTTGGAGCGTGGCGACCCTGCTTGCCGGTTGCGGCGGCTCGTCGTCCGAAGAAGACGACGTGCGTCCCGAAACTTACGCGGAAGCCTATCGCCTTCGTTTGCGGGATACGGAAGGCGTGTACGACGACGCCCAAATCGTTGGCGTCACGAGCGGAGGGGACTTGCTTCTAACGACACGTAGGCTGGTTTATGACTCCGACGCCCTCCAAGCGACAGCGTCTGCGTTCCGTTTGTCGCGCTACACGAACCGGGCGCAACCGGACTTGACACGCCGCGAAGATTTTCTGCCGACGCGAATGCTCCCGGTTGGTGGTTCATTCGGCTTAACCGCGTTATCCGCGAACGGAAACCTGTATGTTTCTCGCCACTTGGCGGAACCATTAGCGGGAGGAAGTGGAGGCGATGAAGTGCTTATCTTCGCTCCCGACGCAACACAAACCGGCTCGGTGACACCGAAAACAATCGAGGGCTTAGTTAGTATTGGCGGAGCATTTCCCTACTACACACATTCCGTTTCGCCAAGCGGCGATTTTTATGCACCGATATCGACGCAATTATCAACCTATGGTGAACAGGAAATCAACATCACCCGGTGGAATCGGGACGGTGCTATAGTGGCGCGGTACAAAAGCGCGTCCCGATTCCGTTTCACAGGAAATCGCGTGTCCTTCCTGCCGGACGGAACCGCTGTCACCACCGGCTACGATAGTCAAGCCGAACAATATGGTATCGTCCGCGCCGACGGGCAACCCGGTTTGGATGTGCCGCTTCAACGAGAGACGGAACGCATAGAACATCTACAGACCGACGCCTTCGGCAACTTCTATTGTTATATGTTCAACGATGAGACTTCTCGTGCCACCCGATTGACGCCCCCTTTTCCAACCCCTTACATCTGCAAGTTCTCGCCGAACGGAACATTATTGACACAGATTTCACCCAACCGGGGAACCGGCACACCCTTTGCGGTGGACGGTGACGGCACAATTTACATGATAGGGGTAGATAGTCTGCTGATGGTGTACAAGCAAACTCGTTGACACCCCGTAAGCGTGACAACAAAGCCGTACACGATGGTGGGTAGGGAAGCCGTCCTGCGACGGCATTTTTGGCGCGGGAAGCGTTGGCGCGAAAACCAGCGTTCCTGCGCTATAATAACGCATGAACGCTTCCGATAACGCTGCGCTTTTGTCCGAAAAGGAAGTCGCCGGCTTGCTATGTACCAGTGTCGCCGAAGTGCGGGCGGCGCGGCAACGCGGCGATATTGTCGGCATTCCGCATCACCGCGCATGGTGGCAATTGCGCTCAGACTACCGCTACGACCCGCTCACCCTGCCCCGGTTCGGCGCGGTGCGCGATTACGAGACTTTCGCCGTGATTCGGATGGCGAATATCATCATGACGCAAGCGATAGATGTCGGGGCTTCCGATATTCATATCGAGCCGGATAAGAACATTCTTCGAGTGCGTCACCGAATCGCCGGAACCTTGCACGAGGAAATGGCAATACCGAAGCACATTGAGGAGCGGTTGCTGTGTCGGTATCTCGTGATGGCGAACGTTGCCTTGTCGCTCAATCACCGAATAGCGCAAAGCGGTGTGATCATGATTCGCTGGAACAACGTCAACTACACGATTCGTGTTACCGCCGTGCCGTCGCTTTATGGCTTGAAAATAGTGCTACGGATTTTGCGCGATCCAGACCCGCACCGGGAGACTTGGAAGCATCTTGGCATATATGATACACAGGCGGAAGCGATAGCAGAACTGCTTGCCCCGAACGCGCCGGGATTAACGGTTTTCGCCGCGCCGCGAGGCGAGGGCTTGACAACGGTTCTGCGCCGCGCTTTGGAGGAAACGAACCGCGAAGATCGCGGCGTTTACCTGTTCGATGACGTTGCTGATTTCGTGCCGCCGGAAGGTGTGAGCCGCGTACTTGTCGGCGGCGAAAACGCGCCCGCGATGGGCGCGGCGACGATGGCAATGCGGCAAGGCGCAACGCTTTTCGTTTTCGGCGAAATTGCCGACCGCGAAACGGCGCGGGTGGCGGTCGAGGCGGCGGAATCCGGTGTCACCGTTTGGGCAGGGGTTCACGCCGCGAACTTTGCCATCCCCGCCGTGCCGGAACGGTCGGCGCAAACCATCAAGACGCGCTTCCACGGCTTCGGCATCGCGCCAGAGCGTTTCGAGCGCATTTACCGGGGTGCGGTGATGACGCGGCTATTGCGAACGCTTTGCCCCGCTTGTAAACAACCTGTCGCGCCCACGCCTTACGAATCGTTCGCTATCGAGACGTACGGAATCACCGCGCCGGAAATGCTTTACCGAGCAGAGGGATGCGCCGCGTGCCGAAACACCGGGTATGCCGGACGTGTCGGTATCTTCGCCGTTCACAACGCCGCGCCGGACACCGCCCCCACTATGAGTTTCGCGCAAGCGGCGATGGCGCATTTCGCGTTCGGCAACACCGACGCTTCCGAATTGTCGCGGCTTGCCGTGCCGATGAAATAGAAGCAAAACAAGAGTTGAACCTGTTCAAAAACGGTAGCGCGGCAAACCGGTTTCATTGTATACTGAAATCACAAGCGATAGGTTTGTGAAAAATGGTGCAAGGAAACGCGGCGATGGCAACGGCGGAAGCGAAACAAAATAACGGGGTGTTGCCCGGTGAGGGAGTGTTGCCCGCGCCGGACGACAAGCATCGCTACGTGCGCGAAATGTTCGACGCGATTGCGCCGACGTATGACCGCCTCAACTCGGTGCTGTCGGGACCGCTTCACCATTACTGGCGTCGCGTCGCCACCGCGCAAGCGGCACTCAAACCCGGCAACCGTGCCTTAGATGTTTGCACCGGAACCGGCGATTTCGCGCTCGAACTCGCCAAAGTCGTGGGCGAAACCGGTCACATTGACGCCACCGATTTTTCCGCGCCGATGCTCCAAATTGGTGAGCAAAAAGCGCGGAATAAGAATCGTGCCAACACCGCGTGGGCAATCGCCGATACGCAGGAACTGCCGTTCGCCGATAATGGTTTCGATGCCGTGACCGTGGGCTTCGGGATTCGTAATGTGTCCGATGTGCCGCGAGGGATTCGGGAGATGGCGCGGGTGGCGAAACCGGGTGGTCGCGTCGTGATTTTAGAGTTCGGACAACCGACGAACAAAACGTTTGACCGCGTGTACCGCTGGTACTCGAAGCACGTTATGCCGCGCATCGGCGGGTTGGTTTCGGGGCGCAAATCCGCCTACGAATATCTGCCCGAAAGCGTCGCTGCATTTTATACCCGCGAGCAAATCGCCGCGTTTATGCGCGAAGCCGGTCTGTCGAACGTCTCCGTCACGAACCTGACTTTTGGCACGGTTGTGATTCATTGCGGAACCAAATCCGCCCCCGATGTGTTGCAAAATGAAGTGTTAGAAAGCGAAGCAACGTCATGAATGCCCGTATTCCCGACCCCAAGCAATCCGCGCTGTTCGCGCCGATTGAAGCCGACCTTTCCGCCGTGGAAGATCGCCTTCTCGATGCCACGCGCTCCGACATCGGGCGGGTGCGCGATATTTCCGGGCATACGCTTCTCTCCGGCGGCAAGCGGCTTCGCCCCGCACTCGCCCTACTCGCGGCACGGCTCGTCGGGCGAACGTTCCCGGCGGAACGCGCTTACGCGGCATCGGCGGCGGCGGAAATGATTCACATGGCGTCGCTGATGCACGACGACGTGGTGGACGAAGCACATGAGCGGCGCGGTCGTCCGACCGCGAGCAGTGTGTTCGGTAACGGTATCACCGTTTTGACCGGCGACTTTTTGCTGGCGAAATCTATCTCGCTCTTGGCGCACAACGACGCGAACCTGCACATCGTGCGTGTGTTTAGCGATGTCACGGTCGGCATGGCAGAAGGTGAAGTGCTTCAGGCGTCGGTCGCGCATGACTTGACGATAACCCCTGAAACGTATGAGGAAGTGATTCGCCGCAAAACCGCGTGGTTTTTAGCCGGTTGCACCGAGACCGGCGCGATGGTCGGCGGCGGTACTGCCGAAGAAATCGCTGCGCTTAAGGATTACGGCGCACACCTCGGCTTGGCGTTCCAAATCGCCGACGATTTGTTAGACTTTTTGGGCGACCCGAAACAAACCGGCAAACCGCTGGGGACCGACCTCAAGGACGGGCGCGTCACCCTACCTCTGATTCAGACGCTTACCGTGTGCGACTCGGAAACAAAGGCGCACCTAACCGCTTTGTTCCAAACGCCCGATATTTCGGACACGGAAATCGCTACGATAACCGGCATCATCGCCCGGCATGGCGGGTTTGAACACGCCCGCATGGTCGCCGAAACACACGCGGCACGGGCGGTGGCGTGCCTCACCGGGTTCGCGCCGACGCCGTTCCGCGAGTCGCTCGAAAATCTCGCCCGCTACGTCACGGCGCGGGATCACTAAAAGCGCGGTGGCGTAACCAATGACCGGGGCGGGCGTTAAAGGAATGTGATGCGAACCATTTTTGTTGCCGCCGCGATGGTGCTTTGTGCGGGCTTTGCCTTCGCACAGGACGCGCCCTCTATAACTGTCTCTGAATCGCTCCGCACGGTTTGGAAAAATCGGCAAGGTACACTTGTCGCCGTTTTGCCGCCCCAAAATGCGGCGCGACGCCTTGCGCTGCCGCAAGACAAGGCGAGCGACCCGGCTACGGTGATAGCCCTGTTTGCGCCAAGTAGTGAGTGGAAACAACACCGCTTCGGGGACGTGAGCGGCATTGCTCCAAAGATATTGGGGGAGTACTCGGCGAAACTTCCGCCGATTACCGCGCTGGGAGCAACCGGAGATGCGGACGGCATTCAGAACGTGCAAACGGTTTTTCTCGCGGGGTTGTCCGCGGAGCAGTGGCGGCAAATCGCCGCGCCCGGTGGACTGGGCTACGCCGATTTGCAAACGCCCGAACAGCGTCTGCTCTTTGAAAAGATAGTGCCGGAACCCTACGGCTATCAAAAGGCTCCTGCGGACAGCGAACCCGTCTCCCGCCTCCTCAAGACCGCGGAGCGATACACGCTCCGCTTTCGCGTCACGCTTACCGCGGTGGTACACGCCGATACCGCAAACGGTTCAAAAGTCTCTCTGTACTACAATAAAAACGGCTCCGGCGAACCGCAAGACAGGGCGTACCTGCTCGGCTCCGAGACAATGAACCGTTTGCTTGCCGAAGCGGGGCGCGACCCGGTTCCTAAGAAAGTATACTTTACCGACTATGCGGAGGAAGACGGTAGCCAGTGGCGGCATAGCCAAAAGGTGTTCTCTCTCGCGCCCAACCTGCCCAAGCCGAGCGCGGGCAACTTTGCAACAAGCAACGCGAGTATTTCTCTGCTTTCTCCGACAGGTCAGCCGTATTTAACCGTGGATGAACTCTGCAAGCGTGCCGGTGAGGCGACCGGAGTAACACTGATAGCGCACCGAAAAATCGGCGATTACGCAGTGATTGTCGCAGGAGAAGCGCAAGCCGTGCCGGTGCGCGATCTGCTTCCCGCCCTCTGCTTCTCGGTCGGGGGGCGGTGCGTCAGTTGCCGCCCGCACCGGCGGATGCCGCACCGCTCTTCGTTCTTGCCCGCGACATCGAACCGCTCGCGCTTTTGCAAGATCGCTTCGATCAATGGTACGCCTCGTCACCGTTCGGGACAAAAAACCGTGAGTATTTGACGTACTCCGACAAAATCGCCGCGGCAGACGCGCTACCGTTACTCTCCTTTGATGACGACGACCGCTTCCCGCTTACTCCCGCCCTTCGCGCACGCTACGCCGAGGAAGCGCGAACCGACCCGAACGTTACCGGTCGCTACGGGGTATCGGTTGCTTTGTCGGATTTATCCGCCGAGCAAGCCGAGTACCTGCAACGTATGGTGCGTACCGCGAACGAAAACACCGAAGTAAAGCCCGTACCCAGCCCTGTGCGCGGCGCACGTTTCCGAATCACCGCCGATGTTCGTTTCAATGTCTATGTACCCGGCGAGCCGTTTTTAGGCGGGCGTGTGTCGCAAGGTTTTGTGGGCAACTACGGCAACTGGCTACCTCCTCTGCCAATACCCGCATCGGAACCGATCTCGCTTGCCGGGCGCGTACTCCATCTGCGGGCAACCAAAGAGGACGAAGCCATACGGGCGGCACAGATCGCCGTGAAAAACAACGTGTCTGCTCTTTGGCTCGACGCATCACCGGAGATACTGACGGTCGCGGTCGTCAAGGCGCGTTCTTTGCCGGTAATCGCCGTGGTATCGCCGTGGCAAGCGCAAAACGCGCCCGACGAATTGCCGCGAGACGAAAACCCCCACCAAGAAAAATCCGCCGATTACCTAACGCCCGACGACCCGCAGGTTGTCGCATGGGCAACGGAGCGGATGCGCCGCGTCGCAAAAGTCAAAGGAATACGTGGTATCGTGTTACAGGGCGCATTTCCTACCGGCTACCGGGGCAGTCGCGTTTATGATTCCGGCGCAGGAATATGGTCAGGTGAACCGGCAACTCTGGATTACGACCGTAACCGCCCGCTAAGCGATCAGTTCGGGTACGGCGTATCGCGCCGACGCCGCTATCTCGTGGAACATCATCTTGACCCATGCGATATTTTGCTCGGTGTTACCAGCGACATCGGCGAAGGCAACTCCAAAACGCAGTCGCCGTTTCGTTGTTCGCCGGAACTGTACAACGCATGGCTCGATGAAAACCGGCAACGCTGTGCTGACGCGCTAAAACAGGTGCGTGATAGCGCGGGAAACATACCTGTTTATTGGGCAGGATGCAGCGTGTTCCTGAGTCGCACGGCACGGCTGGCAAAAATGCCCGACTACGTTGACCGAATACAATGGTACGTCGCCGCTTCGC
>JACMIU010000591.1 GCA_014380985.1 Armatimonadota bacterium
GACCGCGCCCGTACCGAAGTTGGCGAGGTGCGCCTCCCCTACACGGCGGGCGACCAGACGATAACGATTACGTTCGCCCGCACGATTCGCCCCGACGGTTCCGTAGTCGAGGTCAAGCCGGACGAAATCCACGACCAAGCGTATGGCGACGGCGATATGTACACCGATGCCCGCGTGAAAGCGTTCTCGATGCCCGCCTTAGAGGAAGGCGCGATTGTGGATTATCAGTACGTGATCGAGGACAAAAACCCGTATATCCCCGGTGGATTCTGGACGGGCTGGTACTTCGGCGGACTCGAACCCCGTATGCAGTCGCGCCTGACGATCACCGCCCCGAAAGAGATGGTGCTACGCGAAACGCCGCGCAACGTGCAAACCGAAGGCAAGATGAACGTGATGACGCGCACCAAAACCACGGTAGACGCCAGCACGGTCAAGTATACCTACGAGATGCGCGGGATTAACCCGCTCGCTATGGAACCGTTGATGCCGTCGCCGATGAACTATTTGGCGCAGATCAATATCTCGACCTTGCAAAACTGGCAGGATGTCGCGGGGACGTACTGGAATCTGGCGAAAGACCGCATGGTCGCGGACGCTGAAATCAAGCGAATCACCGCCGAGGTGACGAAGGGCAAAACGACACCGGAAGAAAAAGCAAAGGCGATTTTCTACTACGTGGAAGAAAAAACGCGCTACGTCGCAAAGGAACTCGGTATCGGCGCGATTCAACCGCGCCCAGCGGCACTCACTTGCGCGTACAAATACGGCGACTGCAAGGACATGACCACGCTTCTGGTGGCGATGTGCAAGGAGGCGGGTATCACCGCGCATCCGGTACTGCTTCGCGCCGGGTCGGATGATCCCGTTTCCGACAAGTTGCCGAGCATGGATGCTTTCAACCACGCGATTGCCTTAGCGGAAATCAATGGCAAGAAGTATTGGCTCGACGCGACCGCACAAATCGCTACGTTCGGCGAGATTCCGGGAGCCGACCGGGGTAGCGACGCGCTGGTAATTCGGGACGGTATCGGCAAGTTCGAGGTGATTCCGCAGTACGCGCCCGACGACAATCGGCAACTGCTTTCCGCGAAACTGACCCTGTCGCCCGAAGGCGCGGCGACCGGCACGGTCACCATCACGTCGAATGCCGACAACAACATGGCGTTGCGCTCGGCGTTCCTCAACACGCCTCCCGAAAAGCACAAGCAGCTAATCGAAGCGTTGGCGCGGGGAATCGCGCCGAACCCGCGCATTACGACGTGGAAGGTTTCCGACTTCAAGAACAAGGACGTGCCGGTAGCGGTAACGTTCGACGCGACGTTCCCGTCGTGGGCGAAACGCTCCGGCGATTTGCTCCTGTTCGCGGCGCGTCCCGAACAGAACGAAGGGCGCACCTCGTCGCCGTTCGGGCAGGACACAATCCGTCTGCTCCCTGTGACGCAACAAACCGCGCTTCGCGGCGAAACGAGCCTCGAACTGACGCTTCCGGCGGGCTACGCGCTTTTGTCGCCGCCGACCAACGCCGACATCAAGAGCGACCTCGGCAACTACCAGCGCACGGTGTCGGTAGCGGGCGACCGGCTGACCATCTCGACACGCGGCACGGACTACCGCGCCTCGGTCGCCGCGAACAAGTATAGCGAAGTGCAATCGTACTTCGACAATTATTTGAAAGCGGCGGAAGAGTCGGTAGTAGTGAAGAAAAAGTAGGCGCGGGTAGGCAACGCACACGGGGAGGGAGACGAGAAATCGTCTCCCTCCCCGTTTTTATTTACAGTCTGACTGCTAATAAAACTTAATACTCTCTTAACAAAGATTTAACATTAAACTATACAAAAGTTGGTATCCTGTAATTGTTCGCCCGGTACTTATGTCGGGCGCGAGGGTGTTGCAGGTGAGCCAGCCGGTTCGCGCTGTGTACCACTGTAATCTCGAAGGGATTTTTACAATGCGCGTTTCGCAATTTTTCGCCGCTGTCGCGGTGTGCGGTGTTTCGGTGTCCGTTGCTCATGCCGATACTGCCTATTTCAATCTTGCTACCGGTAGCTTGCTACAGGATTGGTCAACGGCTACCTTGATCACAACGAACGATAACTGGAGCGGTGTTCCCAGTATCACCGGCTACTTGGGTGACATAGATTCAGGTAGTATATCGGACGTGGATCCACGCACTCTGACCACCGGTGCGCTGGGAGTGGTTGATGTCATTGCGAACCAGACAACCGCTTCCATAACTAACGGTGGAGTCGCGGAGTTCGCCATCACCAACCCTGTCGTCGCATTGCAGGGATCCGGTGCTGCGGATGCACCCGCGCTGGTTTTCTACCTCAATGCTACCAATCGCCAAGCGGTCAACGTTTCCTTCAATATTCGTGATGTTGATGGCACTTCAGACAACGCGGCGCAACAGGTTAATGTGCAATATCGGTTGACGCCGGGCGGTGTTTTCACCAACGTTACCGGCGGCTATTTCGCGGATGTGACGACAACCGGGACAGCCACGCAAGTCACTCCTGTCAGCTTGACGTTACCGGCAAACGCGAATAATGCACCCCAAGTCGAAGTGCGCGTTTTGACCACGAACGCCGCAGGTAGCGATGAGTGGGTGGGCATTGACGACATCAATATCTCCAGTGCGGCGGTAATTCCTGAAGCCAACACCCTTGGCTTGCTCGCCCTCGCGCTCCCCGTAATCGGTGGCGTGATTGCCCGACGCCGCAAGTAAGGCGCGGACAGTGTGCGAATCGCGTAGACCGGTCGGCATTTCTCGTAAATGCCGACTGGTTTTGTTTGCGTATCACGTTGCGATGCCGTATCTCTTAACCAAAAGTTAATGTTCTCTTAACCGAAAGTTAATATCAGAACGTACAAAAGTTGGTATCCTGTTAATCGGTGATCCCGGTATTCATGCCGTGCGGTCGCCGGGTGAAAATCGCGCCGCGTATTTGGTGTGGCTCTCACCGCTTTCTATCTCGAAAGGATTCTCTCTTATGCGCGTTTCGCAATTTTTTACCGCCGGTGCTGTCAGCATTCTTGTTGCCTCATCGGCATCGGCTCAGATTATTACCCAATGGAACTTCAACTCCGGTGCCGATGCCAGTGCCGCAACGGGAACTACGGCACCGTCTATTGACTTAGTAACCGGTACTCCCTCGCTCGGTCTGGTCGGTGGTACGACCAACCCATCGTTCAACTCCGGTGTCGGTTCCAGCGACCCCGAAGCCACGGATGACAGCGGTTGGCAAATCACGACATGGGCGGCACAAGGTGTAGAGAACCTGCAACGTGGGATCCAAATCAACGTTAACACCACGGGCTTTGAAAACATCACGTTCAGTTTTGACCAACGACACAGCAACTCAGTGAGTCGCTACTTCGGCGTCCAGTACACCACAGACGGAACGAACTACATCACATTGCCGGGTAGCCTGTTGACGCCGGGGACGGTGGTTAGCTCAGGTACGGCAGATACTGCTACCGTGGTGGGCAACCTGTTTTCCGGCGACGGCGGCGATGTTTTCTTCAACGGTCGCGGCGGTAACTTGGCGGGCATTTCCGGCGTGAACAACAACCCGAACTTCGCTATCCGCATCTTGTCCTCGTTCGACCCGACAACGGGTAACTCCTACACAGTGTCGGATAACGACCCGGCGATTTCCGCCTACGCTACCACGGGAACGGCCCGTTTTGACATGATCACTGTCAACGGCACGGCGGCGGTTGTTGTGCCGGAAGCCAATACCCTCGGCTTGCTCGCCCTCGCGCTCCCGATCATCGGTGGCGTGATTGCCCGACGCCGCAAGTAGTCCCGCGTCGTCACTAACTCCGAAACCGCCTCCGGCTTTTGTGCCGGGGGCGTTTTTTGTTTGCCGGTACGCATAGTATTCGGCGCGAAGCGGGTAAAATAAGAACATGATGCCCGAAACTGATAGCGAAAAATGGGACGACCGTGAGCGTGTCGCCCTGCCGAACCTGTCCGCCGCCGCGTTCGTGTCCGATACCGACCGCGCCGCCCTCGAAAACATCCAGAAGATTCCGCTCCTGCCGACGATTTTGCGGAAGTTCAACGAGATGGCTCTCGACCGCATTTCGTATGCCCGCAACTCGGCGGAGTCGGTGCGGTGCGGTCCGAAGCAGTACCACACACTCTACAAAATGCTTCAGGAATCGTGCCGGGTGCTGGAAATCACCGAGCCGGAACTGTATATCCGCCAAGCCGAAACGCTGAACGCTTACACATCGGGAACCGACCGGACATTTATCGTGCTTCACTCGTCGCTGGTGGAAAAGTTTACCGACGAGGAAATACTGTTTATCATCGGGCATGAGTGCGGACACATCAAAGCCGGTCACGTTTTGTATCAGGAACTGGGGCGGATGCTGATGCCGCTTCTGGAGATGCTCGGACAGGCGACGCTCGGACTGGGGCAAATCGCCGGAATCGGGGTAGTGGCGGCGTTCTACGAATGGATGCGCCAAGCCGAAATGAGTTGTGATCGGGCGGGACTTCTGGTGTGTCAGGATAGAACCGCCGCGCTGTCGGGGCTGATGCGGCTCGGCGGCGGCTCTTCGCGCTTCGACAACGAGGCGAACCTCGATACGTTTCTGGAGCAAGCGCGGAACCATTCGCAGTCGGCGGGTTTGGAAGGACTGTCGAAGGCGTTGCTGTTCGTGATGTACAACTGGCAACTGACGCATCCGCAAGTCGTGTTCCGCGCCAAGGGACTCGACGAATGGGAGCAAAGCGGAGCCTACGACCGGATTATCGGCGGCGAATATACCCGCGACATGGCGCAGTCGTTCCAACTCGGCAAGCGCGTCCAGTGTCCGCAGTGCAAGAAGCAGGTGTCGGCGACGGTATCGTTCTGCCCGAACTGCGGCACGGATTTGCACCCGGAACGTGCCGCTCAAAACATGGCGATTCCGTGCGGTCGTTGCGGCGAGCAACTCACGCCGGGAACCAAGTTCTGCCCGAACTGCGGCGCGTCCACCGTTGACGCTCCGCCCGCGTATGCCCCGCCGCCCCCTTATCAGAATGCCGCGCCGCCGCCGTATCAACCGGGGCAACCGCAACCGGGCGGCGTTTCAGGATTCGTGGACGGCGCGGCGCAGGGCGCGACCAACCTTTGGAACGCGGCAAAGGATGCTATCGCGCCGCAACGCCCGCCCGGACCCGTGCCGCCCGTGGCTCCCTATACCCCGCCCCCACCTGTGGCTCCATACACCCCGCCCCCGCCCATCGGCGTCGCGTCGCCGCCCTCACCTCCCGTGCAACCGCCGCCCGTGGTGACGCCGCCGCCGGTAGTTGAACCGCGTGATGAAAACAAACAGTGATAGCAAGGAGAAAAAGCGGCATAGTGCTTAGATTTGGTTGCGCGGTCGCCTTAATACGTCGTTTCATGGTATGATTACTGACATCAAGCAGACGATTAGTGACAAAACAACTCTGTCAGACAGCAAGGGATATACCGTGACATTCGCAGACTCTATTCAGACACTCGCCAACCAAATCGCCGAGCGACGTAAACACGTTGCCACGGAAGAAGCGGCGAAACAAGCACTCATCCTGCCTTTCCTTGCGGTTCTTGGCTTCGACATTTACAATCCCGCCGAACTCGTCCCGGAATACAAAGCCGGTTGGGCAAAAGTTACGGAGAAAATAGATTATGCCATACAACTTCATGGGCATCCCGTGCTATTCATTGAAGCCAAAGGCATCGGTGAGAATCAAGACGCCTTCGCCGGCGTCGA
>JACMIU010000592.1 GCA_014380985.1 Armatimonadota bacterium
GTAGCGAACGCCCCCTGACACGGTGGTATCCGGCTCGTCGGCGACCACGCCTACAAAGGTTTGCGAGGGCGCACCGGCGAAGCGCGAAACGTCGTCTATGGCGGGGCGACCGCGGGTCTGCGCCGACACCACGCCCCACACGGCGAATGGGGAACAAAGGCAAATCATGCAAAGCGTGGGGAAGCGGCGAAGCAGGAACGCCGCGACCACCAAGCAAATAGCAAGAAGCACAGCGACCGGGGGCGAAAGAAGCGAGAAATGCGGAGCGGCGACAATACCACCAACCAGCGCTGCGGTCATGCCGACCATCGGGGAAACGCGCTTGCCACGCTTCACGCTTCGCCTACCACTGCCCCGTGGAGCGGAGCAAGACGCGGCAACGCGGGCAATCCGGCTCACCGAACCGGGCGTTCCCTTCGCGGTCAAGGCGCGGCGGCGACATCGTGCCGCAGGTTTCGCAGGGCATCCAGCCGTTTTCCATGCGCCATAGTTTCAGGCGCGTGTCGGTTCCGCGCAGTTTGCGTAGTTTCTCGCGCAAACCGTCGTCGGAAACCGCGGCGACACTGGCGTCAATCGTGGCGTGGTCGTCGGACGACAGGGCTACGTCGTCGAGCTCGTCGGTGGTCGGCTTTGGAATCGCGGTGCGCGATGCGGGTTCGGGTTCAGGTTCCGTCAAGCCACGATTGACGAAGTGAATATCTTTGATGACGTAGGGCGGCGAAGGCGTACCGCTTAGTTTCAGGTTGAGCCGCTTTAGAATGTCGGTTTTGTAGAACGACAACTCGTTCGCCCAAACCGCCGACTTGGTGGACACGCGAAGCACGCCGTCCGCGACGCCCAGAATCTGCGTGGAACCGGCGACCTGCGCCCCGACCACCTCCGCCCAAACTAACGGCGCGGTATGCTCCTTGATTTTCTGCTCGATTTGCAGACCGCGCAAGCCGGAACCGAGCAGTTTGGCGATACCCTGCACACCGCTTCCGCGAATGTTGACATTGCCGTCGCTTCTGCCTCGCCGCTTTGAATACGCCATGATGACCGATTATACGCTATTTTGAAACAAAACGATAATGATGCTCGGCGGATGTGTTGCTCCGTCGGTAAACAAGATATAATTAGGAAAAGTCGCCTACAAAGGAGTTGGTAATGATCGCTTTTCTTGCTTGTTTATTCGTGATTGGTGGGAGTAGGGATGAATTTCCGTTTGTTGAGCCGGAAGCCGGATTGCGAGCGTTGACGCTACTGGCGAGAGACCCCCAGCAAAAACCAGTGCTTGATCGTGTAGATAAAGAAACAATCTACCATTTCAGTCTATTAGGGTGGGGTCATCTCAACAACACTCCCTATGTGCCTTATCCGGCTAAAAACTCATTCGTGAATCATAACGAGCTGGTTCCACCCAGTGTGGAAGTGTTGTCCGTGTTTTTACGATCCGATACGGTCAGCAGTCACTCTGCCGGGCTCGCCGCTACCTGTCTGGCTATGGTGAACACGCCGGAGGCGAAGGAGCAAGGATTACCCCTGATTGTCCGTGCATTGGCTACCCACACTTCAGCAACCAATTTTTATGATGAGTGGATGATGACACGGGCAATTGTGACACTATGCAAGCCGGAAAAGGTCGCCGGCAAGTTGTCTGCTTTAATGATAAGCCACTCGAACCCATCGGTTCGCGCTGCCGCCGCAACGGTTTTGGGAATGCGGCACTCATTTATGGGCAATGCCCCCATCCATAAGGTGACCGAGAAGAAATATCGCTACGAACCGATTGTGGAGCAAATTGACCGGGATTTTATTTTAACCATTCCACTGCTGGCAAAGGTTGCGGCGACCGATGGAGATTATCGTGTGCGAAGGAGCGCACTCGCTACGCTAAGCAATGCGACACAGTACACGCAGGACATGGGACATATCGAACCGTTGCCCGGCGACTTATGGTATAAACCATTTCCTTTTTTGGCACAGGTGCTGGTTGACTCTCGATCCGACGTAGACCAAAAACGTTCCGCGCTACAAACCTTCGCCGGTTTGCGTGTTAGTCCGGTCTCCGTTCTGCCGACGATTCGCCCTTTTCTCGACAGCAAGGATGACGTAGAGAGGTACTGTGCCGGTGTCACGGTCGCGCACATCGCGTTAAACGGGAAGCGGGACGCGCTACGCGAAATGTTTGAGAACGAAGCCCGATCTACCGATCCGCAGAAGCGAAAAATGGCGTTTGCACAGTGGTCTTACGCGGCAACAACGCTTTGGGGATATGGCAACATAGACGATTTGCACCCGCGTGATTTTGAAAGTAAATTACAAGACCGCTTTGCAAGCGCGGAGCTGGCACTGCGTCCAGACGGCGGCAACTATTACGTCGTCACCAGAAAGTTGTCCTCCTCCCTTGGGGAAAGAAAGAAGCGCGAACGTCAAATAGACACGTTGACGCAGGTCGGTTTGCGAGATGCGGATGCACAAACGCGAGCAAGTGCGGCAAAGGCGATTTTGCGAGTCGCCCGCGCTGTTGATACGGCTCACGGATTGGAAACAAACGCTGCCGATACCGATATTCCTTTGTTACAAGCCGCTCTGAAGTCTGCCGTAGCGGCAACGGCAAAAGACGATCCAACATTGCACAAAGAATTGACGGACACCTTGCACCGATGGGAAACCGGCATCCGCTTGCGGTTTTGACACCATCGCTACTTTTGCGCGACCGGGGTAACGTTCGGTTGCGTCGCCGCGACGGTCTCGCGCCCACCGCGCAAAAACGCGGCGAATACATCGGGCGAATCGGTTTTGCCAACCGGTTTTGTCACCGGCTTGCCGGACGAATCCAGAACGGCGTATAAGGGCAGTTCCACCGTGCCGAACGTTTTTTCCTGATATTCCTGCAACGCCGCGCCAGTCAATCGGTTATCAGTGACGAGGCGCACTCGGACGAACCGTGATAGTTCCGCTTCCACGGCGGGCTTGACGAAAACGTTCTTTTCCATCCAGCGGCAGTTGGTGCAGGTGTAGCCGGTGAAGTCCACGAAAATCGGTTTGTTCTCCGCCTTTGCTTGCGCGATTCCCGCTTCGAGTGTCGGCAAATAGGCGAGTTCCGTTGCGCCCGCCTTCGCGCCGACGCCGTAGTCAGACGGAGGCAGGTAGGCCACGGTGAACGAGTCGAGCGGGCGACCGGTCAAGCCGTAGACGCAGTACGCGCCGATGGCGAAAAATAGGGCGGCGAAGGCGGCACGAAGCGGCGGCGCGGGCGCGTCCGGTGCGCCGAAGCCGACGCGCAAAACGCCCAGAAGCCAGAAGCCTCCGCCGAGAAACACGATTGCCCAGAGCGCGAGGATTGTCGGCGTATTGAGCAGTTGCCACTCGAACACTTGGTCAGCGTTCGAGAGGAACTTCACAGCGGCGGCGAGTTCGATCCAGCCCATCGCGCCCTTCACAGTGGAAAGCCACGCGCCCGATTTCGGCAGTTTGGCGAGAAGCGACGGGAACAACGCGAACACGAAAAAAGGTAGGGCAAGGGCGAGCGCGAACGTGGTCATGCCCAGAATCGGGCGCACCCACTGCGAGCCGGTTTGCGCGGACGCGGCGGCGACCAGCACGGTTCCGATAAACGGAGCCGTACAGGTGAACGCCGCTACGACAAAGGTTAGCCCCATTCCGAGAACGCTCCACGTCGTGCCGCTTTTCGGCGCACTGCCCAAACGTTTGGCGAGAAACGCGGGCGGCTTTAACTCAATGACTTCGAGGAGTGACAGCGCGAACACGACAAACAAGACGCCAAACGCGAGATTCACCCACGGGTTTGATGCCAGCCGGTTCGCGCCCGCCGCGCCCACGGTTGCCGATAGAACCGCGCCAATCGCAGTAAACGCGACCACGATACCGAGGCAGTACAGGGCGGCGAGTTTGACCACGCCGCCGGATTTAGTTTCCCCGGTGTCGGTGGTGGCTTGTTTCGTGAAAAATGCCAGCGTCACCGGAATCAGCGGGAATACGCAGGGCGTCGCGAGCGCGATAAGCCCCGCGCCGAACGCGGTGGCGAGGAACGCGCCCAGTCCGTCGCCGCTTTGTGTGCCGCCGAAAGTCGGGGGTGCGGGCGGCGTGTCCGTTGCCGTTTGCACGGGGACGCCCGCCGTTTCCACAAACTCTTTTCGCGCCGCGCCCGCCGTGATTTTTATCGCGGGAACCGTGACCTTGACTTCCTTAGGCGGCAGACAAGCCCGGTCGGTACACGCCATGAAGTACACGGTCGCCGACACCGTCACGACGCCCGGCTTCGCGCTTTTCGGCACTTGTAGCGTTTGCGTGAAAACCGGTGCGCCTTCGTGCATCCCGATAACCGCGTTAAAGTTCGGGTCATTCACCTGCTTCGGCGTCGGCTCGGTCGCTTTACCGACCGGCGTCAAGCCCTTCGCGGTCACGGTGATTTCGGTAGACTGCGGCGCGATTTCCGCCTTCACCGGCACGACGCTGTAAATATGGTATCCCGGCGCGACGGCGGCTTCAATCTGCACGGCGATTTTCTCACCGGGTCGGGCGTCGGGACGCGATAGCGAACCCGACCAGACCGCCGCCGGTTTTTTCTGCGCGTGTGCCGCGTCACCACCGGCGAAAAACAGGGACAGTGCGGCACACAGGAAAGGGAGCAAATATCGAAACATCATCGGGAAAATCCTTTGGTCATCTTGTTATACAAAATCGGCGCGGAAAAAGTTCGCGGAAAACACGACAAAAATAAGCAGGAAGGAGTAAGCCTCCCGGTGAACAGCTAAACAGGGTGCGAAACCAACCCTCTCTTTTCCGATGTATCACTGCATTAATGGGCGCAGTTGTCTTGCATTGTCTGATATTCGCTCCAATTGTCCGCGCCGCCGATCCGCCGACCGCGCCCATACTGCGAATCGAAACTGGACGGCACATGGCACAAATCAACCGAATCGGCTTGGACAAAGCCGGTCGGTATCTGGTTACGGCATCACTCGAGAAAACCGCTCGCGTCTGGGATTCCCGCACGGGGGCGTTGCTTCGCGTGTTGCGCCCGCCCCTCGGCGATGGCGACGAAGGCAAACTGTATGCGGTCGCCATAACTCCCGATGGCAACGCCGTTGCTTGCGCCGGTTGGACAAGCTACGAATGGAATGAGAAAAACTCGATCTACTTTTTCGACCGCGCAACCGGTCGTCTGACGCGGCGCATTACGGGATTGCCGAATGTGATCACTCATCTTGTTTTTTCGCCGGATGGGTCCTGACTTGCCGCAACATTGGGCAACGATTACGGAGTGCGCCTGTTTCGTACAACGGACGGCGAGTTGCTCGGAGCCGACACCGATTACGCCAACCAAAGTCACGGTGTGAACTTTTCGCCGACTGGAGATGCGCTGGTAACTACCTGCGATGATGGTTTCATTCGCCGGTATACGGTGAGCGGAATAGGGCTACGCTTGACGAAAAAAGCGAAAGCAACGAATGGAAAAGAGCCGTACTCTGTGCGGTTCTCGCCGGACGGAACTCGCCTCGCTATCGGCTACGATGATACGTTCGCCATTTCCGTGCTGTCGGCAACAAACCTCGCCCCGCGCCCCGCACCGAACGTGTCCGGCGTCACGAACGGCGATTCAGGCACGGTTTGCTGGTCGGCGGACGGGCGATTTTTATACGCGGGCGGCAAGGCAAACAAGGCAAGTGGTCAATATTTCTTGCGCCGCTGGTCAGACGGAGGGGCAGGGGCATTCGTTGACCTGCCCGCCGCTGACAATACCA
>JACMIU010000593.1 GCA_014380985.1 Armatimonadota bacterium
ACAAACGGTGCGACACGGCGAGCATCCACGCCAGCACAAACTCGCCGATAGCGACGGCGAACGCGGGACCTGAATCGGTGAGCGTCAAGTCGCCGCGCTCGCATCTTTCGCGCACAGTTGGCGTCAGCACGTGATCCACGCCCGCCGACGCCGTGTGTAGCCAGCGGATGTTTTTGCCGCGTAAGATGAGTGAGGTGAACCGCTTGCCGCCGATCCAGCGCAGTAGCGCGACCGCGTCGGCGACATAGACGGGGGTATCGTCCTCGGTGTACGGCAGACAATGGAGCGACGGCGCGATTTCGGCGATACGTTCGCGCAGTTCACTAAAAACGTCGGTAGGAATCAAAATCGTTTCGGGCATGGTGATAGGATAGCACGGCGGCACGAAAAAAGACCCACGCAAACAGTTGTTCGAGCCGCGTTTTCTTGGTATAATAGGATGGCGCGGCTACCGTTCGTGCCGGATTGCTGCCACCTTTTTCATGCGTTTATTCACCTGCCTATCCCTTTCCCCCGATGTGCGCGAAAGCGTCTCCGCCGTGCAAGCGCGTTTACAATCGTCCGGCGCGAACCTACGCTGGACGCCGTCGGAGCAGTTTCACCTGACCGTGACCTTTGTCGGCGAACTGCCCGACCCGTCGCTTCTGCCGGAAGTGGAAGCCGTTTGCGCCCAAATCGCCGCTGAAACCGTGCCCTTCCGGTTTCGCGTTGCCGGAGTTAGTACCTTTCCAAAGCGCGGCGAAACGATAAAAACCGTTATACTAAATATCACCGAGGGCGCGGAGTCTTGGAAGCAGTTGGTGCTACGGTCGGAGCCGTGGCTCGCGCCGTTCGGCGCGAAGCGTGAGGGCGGGCTGGCGGCGCATATCACGCTCGGCAGAGTCAAGGGCGGCGATAACCTGCCCGACCTGCGCGACGCGATTGCGCGGGAAGCCGTAACCGACTGCGGCGAGCAAACTGCAGACGAATTGGTATTGATCGAAAGCGCGTTATCGCCGACTGGCGCGACCTATATCAAGCGCAGCGCGTGGCAATTTACCGGAGAGTGAACCGCCAAGACGCCAAGAGCGGAAAAGATTTTTAAGATTCTTTTTCCGAAACTTGGCGTCGGCGAAAACTTCGTTTCGCCTGACTTGGCGGTTAAAACAATTAAAAACAGGAGTTTGTAATCTATTATGGCAACAACATCGGATAAAGAAGGCAAAGCCTTAGACATGGCGGTTTCCGCTCTGGAGAAACAGTTTGGCAAAGGCTCTATTATGCGCCTCGGTGACAAGGCGAAATTAGGCGGCGTGGAGGCGATTCCGACCGGCTCGCTCGCACTTGACATTGCGCTTGGCATCGGCGGCATCCCGAAAGGGCGTGTGACCGAAATCTACGGCGCGGAATCGTCGGGCAAGACCACGGTCGCTATGCAGATTGTGGCACAGGCGCAAATGCAGGGCGGAATCGCGGCATACGTGGACGCCGAACACGCCGTTGACCCGGTGTACGCCCGCAATATCGGCGTGGATATTGACAACCTGCTGATTTCGCAACCGTCCACGGGCGAAGAAGCGTTAGAGGTCATGGACGCACTGATTCGCTCCAACGCCGTGGCACTGGTGGT
>JACMIU010000594.1 GCA_014380985.1 Armatimonadota bacterium
CACGGTAATCGCGGACTCGCCCGTGGCGTCGGTAGGTGTTTCGGATTCGCTCATGCCGTTAGGTTTCGCGTCGGGCGGGCGATTTTCCTGCCCCATTTTTCGTGTTCAGCACGAGGATTTTTACGGCAACTCGCGCAGGGTTTCGATTATCGCCCCCGGTGTGCGTTCGGGAAAGCGGGCGATTTGCGCCGCCGCCTGTTCCCGCGTCGTGACCCCGGTCAGCACCAGCACGGTTGGAACGCCTAAGCGGTTGCCGCAAAGCACGTCGGTATCGAGCCGGTCGCCGACCATCACGGCGTCGGTTGCGGGGACACGCGCCGCGTCGAGAATCGTTTGCAAGCCGGTGGTTTCGGGCTTGCCGACCACCAGCGGAACGACGCCGGTACACGCTTCCAGCGCGGCGACAACCGCGCCCGCGCCGGGAAGGACGCCGCCGTTTTCCACAGGAAATTGCCCGTCGCGGTTGGTGGCGACAAACCGTGCGCCTCGCAAAATCGCCTGTTGCGCCCGTAGCAACGTTTGATAGTCGAAGGCACGGTCAATTCCGACGACGACGTAGTCGAACGCGGTAGTATCGGCTTCTATTTCCGTGGTGCGAACGACGCGGATTCCGACCCGCGTCAGTTCGTCCACAATTCCGATGCCGCCCACGGCAAGGGCGGTTTTGCCGTGGACGTTTCCTTCGGCGGCAAGGTACGCCGCCGTCGCCGACGACGACGTAACGACTTCGTTCGCGGTACAGGGCATTCCAAGGCGCGTTAGTTTTTCGACGTAATCGGCGCGGGTTTGCGACGAGTTGTTGGTTAGGAAATACAGGCTTGCCGGGTAGGGACGGGTACGCGCCCGCAACCGCGCCACGGTTTCCGCCGCGAACGGCACGGCGTCCGCGCCGCGATACAACACGCCGTCAAGGTCAAACACGTACACGCGGGGCAGGGGGGCGGTATTCACGGCGTTAGTGTAGCATTATTTCACGAAAAGCGGGCGCGATTCGCGCTCCGCATTTCCATTGAAACAATCTGGCGCGAGTTCGTCCGCCTCCACGACCGGGTAGATCAGTCGCCGGTCGGTCTGCCACCAACCGGGGATGTCCAGCGCGGGAAGCGGGGGCAGTTCGCCGGTCTGCGCGAGGGCGCGGGCGACTTCGGCGCAAAGCGTGGCACGCGGCGAACCGTCGGCGTTTGTGCGCTCAATGTCCCACAGTCCGCGCTCATACACGCGGTCGCGCCGCGTCATCAGCGAGTTCCAGTCATACGCGCCGAACGCCGCCCACGCCGTCACGGCGCGAATATCCGCGCCGGTTTGCCGGATATGCCGCGCTGTCTGCCAGACGTCGGCGAGCCAACGCGCCTGTTCCGCCTCGTCCTCCGTTCCCAAATGTACCTCGGCAATCGCTACCGGCAAGGCGTAGCGACGCCACACTTCGGACAGTAGCGACGCCAACCCGCCGCGCAAACCGTCGCCCAAAACGCGCACGGCTTCAATATCGGCGTAGGTGTCGCTTTCGTTCGCGCCCCATGTGTGCGTCGGGTAGCGTTCGCGCCGTTCGTCCAAAAAACGTTCGCTGGTCAGATAGTGATCAACGCCGATTATATCGGGGGGGCAGGGGGCGTCGGCGAATTCGCGCAGTTCCGACGCGCCGATGCCTGCCCAGAGCAAGTGTCCCCACATCCGGTGCGCGTCATCGTTGACCATGCCGCAAAGCAGATCCCACGTCAAAAAGCGGCGCGTGTTCTCGAAATACGCCTGATGACCCATCCGCGCCGTGGCATACGTTTTGCCTAAATCCTCGGTTTGTAGCAGCTGCGCCGGGGGAATCACGGCGCGAATCTCGCGCATGGCGGCGACAATCGCCTTGATTTGATTCACCAATATCCGCGCAAACGATTGCTCACTTCGCCCGTGCGGATGCCAAAAGCCGTACAGTCCGGCGAATCGCGCCGTGGTAAGCGGTTCGTTTATCGGTGTCCAAAGGGTAACAAACGGGTATCGCTCGGCGGCGGCACGGGCGAATGCCGCGAACTTTGCCGGAAAGTGCGGGTCTAACAAGGACGTGTAGCCAATCGCCCCGCTTCCGTGGTGGAGTAGCGTCGCGGCGACCGCCACGCCGCGCTCTTGAAACCGCGTCATTTGCGCATCGGTGAACCGCCAATCGGCGCGGAACAGATCGCCGTCCGGCGCGATTCGCTCCCAGTGCAGGGCATAGCGAACCGTGGTCGCGCCTAAATCCGCGATCCGGTCAAAATCCCCGGCGCGAGTTAGATGCCCGGTTTCCGCGAACTGATCGTACAGCGAATCGCCGACGCGGGTCAGCGAACCCTCCAGTCCCGCCCATAATTCCAACTGTTTTCGCACGTCGCACCCTCCCGACTAAACGCTCCCTTTTCGCGCAACTACCGCGCAAATTTGTTCGTCCATCGTTGCGACAATTGTATCCCACGTATTTCGTTCAGCGTACCGTTGCCCCCGGTCGAGGCGTTCGGTGTTGTCCGCCACCAGTGCGGCTTCACACGCCCGGACAAACTCGTCCGGCGTGTATGCGATTCTTGCCGCATCGGAGTAATGCTCCACAATATCGGCAATCGGCGTCGAGACCACGGGACGCCGCGCCGCGAAGTATTCCAGTGTTTTCGTCGGCGACAGGTACTTGGTCGCGTCCGAAAGCGCGAACGGAACCAATGCAACGTCGCACCCTTTCAGATAGCCGGGCAATTCGTTGTAAGTGCGTTGCCCGATGTAGTACAGGTTCGGACGGCGTAGCAAATCCTCCTCGGTGATTTTGGTGAGGGGCCCGACCATCAGCACGCTCCATTCGGGATGCGCGTCGCAAACGGCGGTGAGGTTATCCCACCCCATGCGCTCGTCAATCACGCCGTAGTACAAGAATCGCGGCGTTGGCAGACCAGCCATATCCTCCGGCACAAGCGTTGCGTCGTCCAATGCGCGGCGAAAATGCGCCACATCCACGCCGCTATTGAAAAGATGAACGTTGGAATGAATATCCTTTCGCGCCGCGTACATCGAAGGTCCGCCGGTGAAAACCACGTCGGCGGCGTTCATCAGTTCGGCTTCTTGCGCTTTGAGACGGGGCGGCGCGTTTTTGAAGTTCGCCAGTTCGTCCATGCAGTCGTACACCACCGCGACCGGGTTATAGCGATGCCGGACACCGACCGCCGTTGGCGTGTAAATCCAGTGGACGATATTCTCCCAAGCCGGGTCAGTGGTCTTTAGGTGCGCGACAACGGTGTCGGCAAGGCGTTCCCACGCCGCGCCGTTTCTCCGGTTCGCTTCGGCGTCGGCTTCGGCATCGCCGGTGTGCGGGTGCAAAAGTGGACGCGCCACGGTCAGCGAATTGCTCACGTGCGTAAGCGCGAAACGCGGCTCCGTTTCGCCTTCGGGGAGCGGCGCGGCGTCCTCCAAAAACAGAACCGGAAGCCGCTCCGCGAGACGACTGACAATCTGTTGCGGGCGTTGCCAGACGAAATCCCAGCGCAAATGACAATGCACTATAATCCCAAACGGGGGCGTTTCGCTCATGTCTTACGAAACGCCTCCCAGCACCGCATCCATCTTCGGTGTCGGCTTCATGATAGAGGGGACTTCCG
>JACMIU010000066.1 GCA_014380985.1 Armatimonadota bacterium
CCGATTCGACCCATCCGGTGCGGCGACGCGCCGAACCGGATGCGTGAACGGAACCCCGGTTGTGATAAACGAACCGCCTCGTCGGTGAAAGTTTCGCAGGTTCGCAAACGCCTCATCGGGATACGTGTTGCCGTAGGACAGAACCAGTGCGGCGTAGCGTTTCGCGTCGAACTGTGACGGATCTTTCAAAGCGTCCACGCCGAGCAAATCAGCGGCGATTCCCGCCGAGCGCAGGTCTTGGGCGATTTGCTCCGGCGTGATTCTGACAAGAAAGCCGTAGGTCGGGAACGTTTCCTCGTAAAATACAGCGACGCGCATCGGCGGAACGGTTTGCCGCGCCGCTACGGGCAACACTCCGGTACAACCCGTGGCAAAGCATAGGGCAACGGAAGTGATGAAAAGTTTTGTAAACGTGTTTAACGTTGTCATGTGCCATTTTACCATTTTTGCGGTTATACTGTTAATGCTACGATGCAAAAGTTGTGGACTGTGAGTACACCCCGACTTCATTGTATAATTTGCTCCGAACATACGAGGAACCTTGGTTTATGATTTCAATGAAATGCTTTCCCCTTGTGCTACTGAACACGTTTAGTGTTGCTACCACGCTGGTCGTATCCACCGGGGCGTGTGCGCAGTCATCCGCTCCTGCCGCGCCGGTTCAACTGCCGCCCGCTTCCACGACCGCGTTTCGACCGCCCTCCGTGCCGCTCGTCACGCACGACCCGTACTTTAGCATTTGGTCGGCAGGTGACAAACTCACCGACACCGACACGCGCCACTGGACGGGCAAGCCGCATACGCTATCGGCACTGATTCGCGTGGACGGCGAAACGCTCCGCCTGATGGGTAGTCAGCCTTCGGCGGTCGCCGCGCTTCCGCAAACGCGCTTGCAAGTCTTGCCGACACGTACCGTGTACGAGTTCGCCAACAAAAAAATCGCCGTGACGATGACGTTCACCACGCCTGCGCTACCCGAAGATTTGCCGGTTCTGTCGCGCCCCGTGACCTATATTACCTACGCGGCGCGGTCACTGGACGGCGCGACGCACACGGTGCAGGTTTATACCGACGCGGGCAGCGAACTCGCGGTCAACGTGCCGTCGCAAGCCGTGGTCTGGAATCGCGTTCCCACCCCCGGTTTGACCACGCTACGCATCGGCTCGCAGGAGCAACCGGTTCTCGCCAAGCGCGGCGACGATTTACGAATTGACTGGGGCTATCTGTATCTTTCCGTACCTACGAACAAAGCCACGCAAGCCGCGTTCGCGCCGCGAGCGACGGCACAGGAAGCATGGATGCGAACCGGCACGTTGCTGCTCACCGACGATTCCCAGCAACCGCGCCCGCCGAGCGAAGGGCAACCGGTCGCCGCCGTCGGTCTCGATCTCGGCAAGGTGGGCGCGAAATCCACCTCCCGCTTTCTGATGCTCGGCTACGACGACGTGCAATCGCTAACATTCATGGAACAACCCTTACAAGCCTATTGGCGTAAGAACGGCATGACCATGACGCGCCTTTTGCCTGTCGCAAACAAGGAGTATGGCAGTTTGCAAACCCGGTGCGCGGCATTCGACGCCGAACTGATGACCGACCTGCGGCGCGTCGGCGGCGAAAAGTACGCGCAAATCGCCGCGCTCGCTTACCGGCAGTCGCTCGCCGCCAACAAAATCGTCTTCGACGAGAACGGCGCACCGCTCATGTTCTCGAAGGAGAACTTCTCGAACGGTTGTATGGGAACCGTGGACTTGATATATCCGGCCGCACCGCAACTCCTGTTGCTTAGCCCGACGATGACCAAAGCGTCCATCGCGCCGATTCTCGCCTATGCGGGATCGTCGCGCTGGAAGTTTCCGTTTGCGCCGCACGATATTGGAACGTACCCGCGTGGCGACGGGCAAGTGTACGGTGGCGGCGAGCGCACCGAGGATAACCAGATGCCGGTCGAGGAAACTGGCAACATTCTGATTCTGCTCGCGGCTGTGGCAAAGCACGACGGCAACGCCCGGTTCTGCGACCCGTATTGGCCAACCATCCGAAAATGGGCGGCGTATCTGGAGGCAAAAGGGTTTGACCCGGAAAGCCAGTTAAGCACCGACGATTTCGCCGGACACTTGGCGCACAATGTCAACCTGTCGGCAAAGGCGATTGAAGCACTCGGTTCCTACGCCGCGCTTTGCCAAATGCGCGGCGAAAAGGCGGAGTCTACGCGGGTTCGCAAGGTCGCGCAAACTATGGCGACGCGCTGGGAAACCGAAGCGCGGGACGGCGACCATTACCGGCTTGCGTTCGACAAAGCGGACACATGGAGCCAAAAGTACAATCTGGCATGGGACAGGATTCTGGACTTGAACCTGTTTCCCGCGAGCGTGATGCAAACCGAAACCGCGTTCTACAAGAAGAACATGAATCGCTACGGCTTGCCGCTCGACAACCGCGAAACGTACACCAAACTCGACTGGACGGTTTGGACGGCAACGCTTTCGGGGTCGCGCGCCGACTTTGAGACGATTACCGCGCCGGTCTACGACTTTCTGAATGCTACCGAGGATCGCAACCCGATGACG
>JACMIU010000595.1 GCA_014380985.1 Armatimonadota bacterium
ACCGACTATTGCGTCAAGGCGTCCGCCCTGGATGCGGTAGCGGCAGGGTTTGAAGCGGTCGCCGTGACCGACGCGATGGCGGGGGTCGAGGTGTCGCCGGGCGATACGGAGGCGGCTCTCGCGGCAATGGGAGACGCGGGAGTACAAATCATTTCGTCGCCGGATCTGTTATCCGTGACGGAATAACTTTCACCGGGGAAACGCGATATTCGCGTCTCCCCGTTTCCTCATGCTATTTCGCGCCGCAGGTGATTTCGCCGCAATGCACAAGGGTATTGCCCCCCGTTTTCACCGAGCGTCCGCCAATCACGGTCGGCGAGTAATACAAGAAGAACGTGGTGTTCAAGTCTCGCTGTGTGATAGTCGCCGGCGGGACGCTGGTGGTGTACATGATGTCGTTCTCGTCGCCACTGTGGTCGCTGATGCCAATGGCGTGACCGAGTTCATGCGCGGTGGTATCCACCAACTCCGCTTCGCTTCGCCCGGTCTTCACCTGCACCTTGGCGGTAGCCAGTTCGGCGCGTTGCAAGTCGTTGGCGTTCGGGAAGGTGTACGTCCAGTCCGTAATTCCAACTCCCGGAGGAGTATTGCCACTGAGATTCCGCAACTCATCCACGAAGTAGATGGAAACTTGCGCTTCTGCCCGGCTTCCGACGAAAACGAAGCGGAAATCGTTGTCGGTGTTTTGTTGCCAAGCGGCGATGGCATTCTCGGTGATGCGTCTTGCCGCTCCCGAATCTAACGAATTACTGGCAGAACCGTCGCTGACATTATTGACGACTGGTTCAACGAAAACGCGAATGTTTTTGTTGTCTTTCCAGCGAAGGTAAACATCGGGGGTTGGCGGCACATAGTTCGGCTGGTAGTTTGCCGTCTCGGATCGCTCACGGGCGACGGTCGCGACCGGAGTCGGGGTCGGCGCGGGAGTCGGGGTTGGTGTCGGGGTAACGGTTGGCGTCGGAGTCACAACCGGGGTGGAGGACACGGACGGGGTGCTATCGCCGCCGCAACCGCTCAGTAGAAGCGTTGTCGCAACAACGGCAGAAAAAAATCGCGCCGGAATCGGCAGTGGGAGAAATGGTTTTCGATACAGGAGCATAGAGAGTTTTTCCTTACGGTGGGAACCGAGAGTAAACAAGATAGGACGATACAGAGTAACACCTCGATTTTACCGCAAAAATGCCGGGTAGCAAGTTTGCTCCCGGCATTCGTGAGAATATTTACACCTCGAACCGATAGAACGGTTAATTAATCGAGGATACCAATTTGAACATTGGGCCCATGATCGAGATAGCGATAAAGCCGACGATGACACCCATCATCACAATCAAAATCGGCTCGATAACACTGGTCAAGCCTTTGACTTGCGCGTCCACCTCTTTATCGTAAAAGTCGGAGACTTTGGTCAGCATATCCGTGAGGCGTCCCGTCTCCTCCCCGATGTCAATCATGTGCGTCACCATTTGCGGGAACAAACCCGAAGCAGCAAGCGGGGTTGAGATGCGTTGTCCGTCGCGCACGGCGGAACGCGCATCGTTAATCGCTTTCGTCAGCACGGCGTTTCCCGCGGTTTCGCCGATAATTTCCATTGCCCGCATCATCGGTACACCGGCGGCAATCAGCACACCGAACGTGCGCGAAAAGCGTGAGACCGCCATTTTCAGAACCAGATCGCCGATAATCGGAATCTTAAGTTTTACCATATCGAGTTGCATCCGCCCGTTCGGCGTTTTGTAATACTGCTTGAATCCGAAGAACGTTGTGATAGCAACGATAGGAATTATGTACCAACCGTAGTGAACAATCCAGTCGGATATGGTGAACATGACTTGCGTGGTCATCGGAAGCGGGACACCGATGTCGGCGAAGATTTCCTTGAACGTTGGTAAAACGAACGCAAACAACGCGAAAATCATTACCACGGAGAACATGAGAACAATAATCGGGTAAATCATCGCGGCAGTCACCTTCTGCTTGATTTCCATTTCCTTCTCAAGGAATGTTGCGAGGCGATCCAGAATACTGTCGAGGATACCGCCGATTTCCGCCGCCCGAATCATGTTTACGTACAATCGGCTGAAACAAAGCGGGTGCTTGGCTAAGGCGTCGCCGAGGTTGGAACCGCCCTTGATGTCCTTACGCACCGCGTTGATGGCGTTTTTCAGCGGCATATCTTTGGTTTGCGCTTCGAGAATATCCATACATTTGATGACCGGAACACCGGCGTCAATCATGGTAGCGAACTGCCGCGAGAACACGACCACGCTTAACAGTTTCGGCCCGCCGACCGATTGGTTGGGGTTGAAGTTCATCACGCTCTTACGTTCTTGAACGGAAAGAATGCTGTATTTCTGTTCGCGTAGTTTGCTTAAAACCTGTTGTTCGGTTTCCGCCTCGATGCTCGCCCGCACCTGACGCCCGACCGTATCAATCGCCTCGTAAGTAAATGTTGCCATAATTTTTTATTCCACTCAAACGCGCTCTGATTCTGCCTATAACCCCTTCGACAATCGCAGGAAGTTGTCCCGGTCAATCGCACGGGTGATGGCTTCCTCGAACGAAATCATGCCCGCTTTTTGCATATCGGCGAGCACTTTATCCATCGGTTGCATCCCGTATTGCGCCCCGGTTTCGATGGAGGAGGTAATCTGGTACGATTTACCCTCGCGTATCAGGTTGCGAATCGCCGAGGTCGCCACCATGATTTCAATAGCCGCGATGCGCCCCCCACCGAGCATCGGTAGCAATTGCTGTGCCACCACCGCTTCCAGCGAAGTAGATAACTGCACTTTAATCTGATCCTGCTGGTCGGGCGGGAACACATCCACCACGCGGTCAATAGTGGACGGTGCACTTCGAGTGTGCAGGGTTCCGAAAACAAGGTGTCCGGTTTCCGCCAGCGTCAGCGCGGCAGCAATCGTTTCCTTGTCGCGCATTTCCCCTACCAGAATGACATCGGGATCTTCGCGCAAAACCGCCCGCATCGCGTTGTGAAAGCCTTCGGTGTCCTGCCCTATCTCGCGCTGGTTCACCATCGCCTTTTTGTGGTTATGCAGGTACTCGATGGGGTCTTCCATCGTCATGATATGAATCGCTTTTTCGCTGTTAATCACGTCAATCATGGAAGCAATCGTGGTAGATTTGCCGGAGCCGGTCGGGCCAGTCACCAGAATCAAGCCGGAGTGCTTGCGCGTCAGGTCTTTCAGAATGCTCGGCAAACGCAACTGGTCAATGGAAGGAATCGTTGCCGGAATCGCCCGCATGGCAAACCCAACATTGCCCTTTTGCCGATAGACATTGAAGCGGAACCGCCCGATATTAGCGACGCCGTAGGAAAAGTCCAGTTCTTTTGTGCGCTCAAACCGTTCTATCTGTTCGCTCGACAAAATGTCGTAAACGATGCGCTGGGCTTCGCGTGGCGTTACCAGTTCCCATTTGCTGGGCGTGAGTTTGCCATCTATGCGAAACATCGGCGGCAGGTCAACGGTGATATGAATGTCGGACGCTTTCATTTGCTGAGATATACGTAGAATATCGTCAATATGGGTTTCCGATAAAGGAAGGGATCGAGTTTCCTCCATATCGTCAAGACCGAATGCCACGGGCGAATTGGCACGGGCGGACGCATTCCCGGCGGGCATCGAAAGCGGTGCGTCGTCCAAAAGCCCGCGCAGAAGTTGCGCGTCGTCGGACGACATCGTGGAGGTCGGCGACACGGAACCGCCGAGACCGGAGACTTTGGGACGATTCGATCCACTGGTCGGCAGTAGGTCGAATTCGTCGTCGTTGATTAAGGAGGACGGGTTCATAGAAAAACTTTCGCGGAGGCGTGTTTGGTGACGCACACGGTCGTGCGATAAACGGACGTTTTTATTTTCGGCAAACCGGCGTGGTTCCTTCAGGGAACGCGGGCTTTTTCGCCCTGTGTTTAAACCTGTACGTAAAAGGAGTAGCACCGGCACATCCCGGTATTTTTGCAGGTTTTATGCCATTCCCCCAAAATACGGTGAAAATATTTTTTTTATTTCCGACAATAGGAACTACTCTGGCAAGGAAAATGCTTTTACCGATTGGTAACGGGTTGTCGCCGACGGTAGTAGGCAGACCCGACCGTTTTGAATTGATTGGTATACACATGATACGAACGCACACCGGACATTCGATTAGCACCGCAACGAGCGGCAAGCCAGACGCGCACAGCCAACTGTTGCACGATTACGTCGCTCTGCGTGACAACGGCGCGAAAACGCCGTGCGCCGCGCTGTCCGATTTGAAGGCGAAAATCGCGCACACCCATACACCACTGGTAGAATCGGTGGCGCGTCGCTTCACCGGTTCCGGGGAGCCGTTCGAGGATTTGGTGCAGGAGGGTTTTCTGGGGCTTCTGTCGGCACTGGAAAACTATGACCCGGAACGCACTGGAGCAAAAGAGTCGGCGGGAGCCGGGCGCAAAATCAAGTTCAGCACCTACGCGACGCACTTTGTCGCCGGGGCGATTCGGCATTTTCTGCGCGACCGGGGCAAAATCATCAAGGAACCGGCGTGGCTTCACGAAGTTTCGGCGAAGGTTTCGCGCACGGGCGACGCGCTCGCGGCGGAGTTCGGTCGCACTGCCACCAGTGCGGAAATCGCCCGCGTTCTCAACCTGACCGAGGAGTCGGTGGACGAAATCCTGACCACGCGCAACACGTTCCAAGTCGCGGCGTTCGGCACGGCGGGCGAGGATGGCGACGCGATGGCGGTTGGTTTGGTAGACCCGGAAAAGATTCGCTCCGATAAGCAAGTGACGCTGCGATTGCCGATTGAAGACCGCATTGTTTTGGAAAGTGCTATGCTCAAACTCAAGGAGTTAGAGCAAAAAGTGTTGTTCGAGTTTTTCTATCAAGACCATTCGCAAACCGAAATCGCTAAGAGCATTGGCATTTCCTGCAACTATGTGTCGCATATTTTGAAAAACGCCACCGGCAAACTCAAGCGGGTGCTCGGCGATGCCGAGGTGCGCGACCGTTCCCGCACCGCGTCACCGGGGGTGGGAACGATGACTTGCGCCTCGACCGGCTTGCTGTCGGCGGGTCATGCCGCATCGCGGTTCGGCGAAGCGTTGGCGCGGTCGGCGCGGGAATCGCGTTCGTGCGCCGTGCTTCATATTCATATCGGCGGGCTACCGGAGCGTGGGTTGCGCCGCGAAAAAATGCTTAGCCGGATCGGCGAAACCCTACACGGTGCGATTCGCAAGGTAGACATCGCCGGACGCGCCACATCCCCGAACGACTTTTTAGTGTTTTTGCCGCAACAGGGCGCGGAACAAGCGACCGGATCGGCGACAAAACTGGAAAACCTGCTTCTCGCGCTTGGCGCGGCGGAAGGCGAAACGCTTTGTGTGCGCGTCGGCGCGGCATCGTACCCCGATGCCGGGCGAACGATGAGCGAACTGGTGACAACGGCGCAGGGAATGACGCGCACCGCGTGGGCGAAGCACAAGGACGCGCCGCGCCGCAAGGAAACGATCACGGTTTCGGCGGTTCCATTAGCGGTCGGCTAACCGGGCATCGGTTCTGCTTATTTGTGGTACGCCTGTACGGCACTGATTTTCCCGGCGCGAAACAGTTGCTCCAGTAGCATTATGCGCATTTGTTGATGCGGGTACGTGAACGCGCCAAACGATAATAGCAGGTCGGCGCGTTCGCGTACCGCGTCCGCGAGTCCGAGCGACCCGCCAATCACAAACACGAAGTTGCTTGCCACACCTTCGGCGAGCAGGGTTTCGAGATGCGTGGCGAACGCAGGCGACGTGAAGATTTTGCCAGTTCCGTCCAGCGCGATAACGAAGTCGCGGGGGACGATTTTCGCTAAGATGCGCTCGGCTTCGCGGTCGCGCCCCGCTGTCTCCTGCGCCGGGGAAGCGTCGTCCGGCGTCGGTTCATCGCCCACTTCAACAATTTCGAGGCGCGTGGTGAACGCTTGCAACCGCTTGGCGTACTCCTCCTGCGCCGCCTTCCAGTAGGATTCGCGCAGTTTTCCGACCGCGATAATTTTAACCGCCGCTTTTCCCATCATACGCGATTCTACCCGCTTTTGTTTGCCCCGCGAATTGTGCTATTATCCCCCATGACGATTCGAGAACGCATTGAAGCATGGGAGACGCAAATGTTGTCGCCGTTCGCGGCACAGGCGGCGCGGTCGCTTGGGCGCGAACGTGCCGAGGAACCCGATCCCGTTCGCACAGCGTTTCAGCGCGACCGTGACCGTGTTCTGCACTCGAAATCGTTCCGTCGGTTAAAGCACAAAACGCAGGTGTTCTTAGACCCGGAAGAGGATCATTACCGCACCCGTTTGACGCACACGCTCGAAGTCGCGCAAATCTCGCGCACGGTTGCCCGCGCTCTGCGCCTGAACGAAGACCTTACCGAGGCGATTGCGTTGGCGCACGATTTGGGGCATCCACCGTTCGGACACGAGGGCGAGGGAGCGATTGATGCCGTGCTACAAGAGTTCGTGCCGGGCGAACGGTTTCGGCACTACGAGCAGTCGCTCCGCGTCGTGGACGTTTTGGAGAAACGCGGCGAGGGCTTGAACCTGACCGCCGAAACGCGCACGGGGATTTTGGGGCATAGCAAAGGGCGGAGCGATTTGCTTGCTGTCGCGCCCCCCACCCCCCAGTCCCCTCCCCCCGCCGATGGGGAGAAGGGGAGCAAAGTCCCGCTCGAAGCCACGGTGGTACGCATTTGCGACCGTATCGCCTATGTCAACCACGACATTGACGATGCCGTCCGCGCCGGAATGCTCACGCCCGAATCGCTTCCGCGGGAAACGCTCGAACTGCTCGGACGGACGCACGGCGAACGCATTACGCGCATGGTGACGAACGTTATTGAGGCGTCGGAGAACGAGCCGTTTGTTTCGATGAGCGAGCCGGTTTTGGGAGCGACGAACCGCTTAAAAGACTTCCTTTTTGAGAACGTCTACACTAAGCGTTCCGAGGCCAAAGCCGAACTTGCCAAAGCAGGCGAACTGCTGAAGCAACTGTTCCGGTTGTACATGGCGGAGCCGGAACGGGTTCCGAAAAACCGGGCTACGGGCGACATGGACACCGCCACGGCACGTGTCGCGGCGGTATGCGATTACCTTTCTGGGATGACCGACCGGTACGCGAGCGAAGTCTTTTTGCGAATGTTTTTCCCGAAAAACTGGGTGTCGCCGGGAGCGTGACGCCGCGTTACTTCCCGAAGCCCCGCGCCGCCGCGACAATTACCGAGGGCAACGTTTTGCCGTCGCCGTCCTGCGACAGTTCCCAGAAGAAAACCCCGGCGAGGGCTTGCTTTCGCGCCCACGCGCCCTTGATTTGCGCGGTTTCGGGGTTGTCGCCGCTCAAAATGACCGCGCCGGATTCGGTTTCCCACGTCGCGCAAACCGTGTCGCGGTGGGTGGTTCCGGCTTTCAAGGCGCGGTACGTCCCCTCTTGATTTTTGTCGGCGGGGGTTGTCACCGTGTCGCCCCAGTTTTTCGTGCGAAAGCCCCGCGCATAGAGCGGGATTCCGAGAAGCAGTTTGCTCGCCGGAAACCGCTTCGTGTCGCGCCAGTAGGCAATCGCGGCAGTACCGGAAAGTGCCGGGTCTACGCCTTTGCCCGCGAAAAGCGCGGCGTGATGCCCCGCCGTGTTCCCCCATGGTCCGAAGAAATCGTAACTCATCACCGCCGCCCAGTCGAGGTGCGGCAAAATCGCGGGGGCGTCGTACCATCGTCCGCTCCAATCGGTTGAAGGAACCGCCATTGTCAACAGTTTGGGACGTGGCAACTCCGCTCGAAGCGCGGCGACAAAAGCCGACAACCGCTTGGTGTCGGCGGCGTTTTCGGGATGCTCCCAGTCCACGTCCGCGCCGTCATAGCCGAGGGCGTTCACGTGTTTCGCCACCGCCTTCGCCAGTGCCACGGTTTGCGCGGGCGTCGCACACAGCGCGGAAAGCGCGGCGTTGCTTTCCGCCCCGCCGATCGCCAGCGTCACTTGGACGCCGTTTTTGTGCGCGGTTTCTATCAGCGTTTGCGTTCCCTTCGCTTCGGGGAACCGCAAGCCCATCTTGTCCGCCACCGCAAACGAATGCGCGATATGCGTGATCGTCTTGTAATTCACCTTTGCCGGGGGCAGGTCGGCTTCGTTCCACGCCGTTCGGTATGCCAATACAATCGGTTTCGCCATTTTTTTACCTTATTTTTCTTGTTTTCAGCGCGGCAGTCGGTTTTCGAGAAGCAAGTCCATAAAAGCGCGGTCTACTTGAAAACCGTGCATTTCTTCGTAAGAAGCCCCCGGACGCCCATGCTCGGCAACACCGAAATCGCCCTTGAAGTTCCAGAGCGCGAAGCCCCAACCGAACTCCTTGTATAAACCGAACAGATCGGCGAACCAGCGCATCGCAATATCGTTCGGCGTTTTGTTGTAGCAACCGCACTCGCCGATATGAATCCGTGCGCCCGCCGCCTCGACATCGCGCCACGGTTGATAGAACTCCCGTAGCGTGTCCCGATTCCAGATTTTCTCTTGCCACTCCTGCCCCGGATACATCGGATATGGCGCGTCGGTATGCCCTTTCCACCACCGCGCCTGATGATGGCTGACCGGCATCGGCTGATACCCGCGCCCGCTATGAATCGCCCCCAGATCGGACAGTTCCGGCATTGCCAAATGTCCGCCGCCCAATCCATCAATAACTATCTCGCGCTCCGGGTCAATCGCACGAATCGCGGCTGCCGTGCGCCGCATCAGATCGGCGTGAATCTCGCGTGTCAAGCCGTACTGCCCGACACCCGGTGGCTCGTTTAGCAGGTCGAAACTCAGCAAGTCGCTGGAAACGCCGAGGTAGCGACGCGCAAACAGTTCCCAGTGCCAGACGAAAGCGTCCTGCGCGATAGGGTCGAGCCACAGGTTGTGCCTTTCGCGTTCGTTGTTGTTGATACAGTAGCCCGGTGCGCGGTGCAGGTTCAGGCTCATGTGCAGGGAATGTGCTTGGCAAGACGCCAAATACTTGTCGAAATACGCCAGAATCGTCTCGTCCGGGTGGTAATAGTCGAAGTCCTTGATCCAAAAACCGTAGTTGGCGGGAATACGCACAAAGTCAAACCCGGTCGTCACCATGAAGTCCAGTGCGTTTTCGTCCGGTAGCGAGGGTAGGCGTCCCCCACCATCGTTGTACATCCATAGAAAGTTAAAGCCGTATCGTCTCATTGTTTCGTCACTTTTCTACAGGAACCGCGGAGCCGTGTAGCTGTCGTTGGCAATGTATGTATAAGCGGATTGTACCTGTAATGGCGGTGTTAAAACGTTCGGCTCACACAACGGAATCATTTTCTTATGCCCTACCCAGCACCGTGACCATGCCCTGCACCGTGGCTTGCACCAACTGCGCGAACGTCACGGTTGCCATGTTTTCCACGCCGGTATGCAAGGCTTCGTGAAGCGGTTCCGTCCATTCCACGCCGATTGCCGTGCGTCCGCCGATGATGCCGATAATGCTTCCCACGGTCGCGCCGTTCGAGTCGGTTTCCATTCCCGCTTGCACCGCTTTGCATACCGATCCGCCGAAATCGCCCTCGCCCCACAGCAGGGCAACAGCAACGATTTGCGCGTTCGGAATCGCGTGGCGGGCAAAATGTGCGTAGCGTTCGTCCCACTGCGCGTGGATTTTCTTCACCGCGTCCTCGTACTCGACGCCTTCGGTGCGCCACTGCAACACGGTTTTAATCGCCTGTGTCAGCCGCGATTCGGCGGGGATTTGCGCGAGTCCGGCGCGGATCACGGTAGCGATATTGTCCGAGACAAACGCGGCGGCAGTCATCGCGGACACAAACATTTCGGCGTAAATACCGTTGCGAACGTGCGAAACGCTGGCGTCGCGCCATGCGAACTCGGCGGCTTTAACCGGATTACCCGCGCAGATATAGCCCCAAAAGTCGCCGCGAATCGCCGCACCGTTCCATTCGCGGAACGGGTTGCGGTGCTTCGCGGTCAGGGGGGGAAGCAGGTTCAAGCACAGGTTGCGGTACGCCACGCATTCCGCGCCCTGCATATGCATCACCGGCAGGTTTTCGAGCCAGAACGCGGCGATTTGCTCCGGCGTGATATTGACACCATGCCGCAAAAACGCCGACAGGTTCATCGCGGTGAAATTGAGTTCGTCATCCTCGACCATCGCGCCACGGGTTTTGTCCGCCCACGCATGATCGGCGTCGTTTTCGACTAATTCGTACTGCGCTTGCAGGTCGGCGCGGTCTTTCAGGTACTCCCACTTGACGTAGCCTTCGAGCGGAAACCGCTCGATTCCTTTCAGCAAGCCTTCGATTTCGGGGCGACGTTTGCCCTCGAATGGTAGCCCCAAGAGGCAACCGGCGCACCGCCCCGCCCACGCGCCGCCAATCTGGTTTTGTAGCCGGGCGAAATCCTGCTTGTTCAGCGGCGACAGTTCCACCCCCTCGCTCGGTGAGCATTCGACGATTTGCGCGTAGGAGTTCGGCTCGGTAAACGGAAACTCCGGGTTTAGCGGCAGTTCAATCGTCTGGTCTAATAGGTTGAGCGCGGCTTGCACGTTGCCGCTTTTGTTGAGGTCGGTTCCCAACACTTGGTCAAACCACACCTCCACAGTGTTCATTTCCCGCCCTTCGGCGCGGCATTGTTCGCGCTCCGCTTCCATAGCGACGCGGTTGGTGGCAAGCCACGAATGCTTCATCGTTTCCGGCTCCTATTATCTAATTTTGGTATGGTTGGTATTCGCCGGAGCGGGGCGATTTTCCTTCCTGTATCTATCACCGAGAAATTGAAGGTGTCCGCCTGTTTGCCGGTCTTACGGGTACGCGCCCCACCAATCGGCACGAACGAACCCGGAGAAACAAAACCATGACGATTTTACGTGCCGCTCTTGTCGCGGCACTCGCTCTCGCGCCGCTTGCGGCACACGCTCAAGCAACCGCGCCAACGCACCTGCCGGTCACACTCGATCTGCGCGGTGCGCCGATACGCGCCGCGCTCGAACAGATTTTTCGCGTTGCCAACGTTGACTTCGGGATTGACCCGTCGGTATCCGGCTTCGTGACCCTGAAGGTGACGGATATACCATTCGAGTCCGCGCTCCGGCTTATCCTACGCTCATCCGATGTGCCGCTCACCTATTCGGTAGAGGGCGGCGTTTATCTGGTCAAGCCTCGTACACCGACGCGACCTGCGGATAACCCTGCGTCCCTTGCTTTGCCTGTTGAGGAACCGCGCCGCACCACTACCTACGACCGCATCGAGTTTACCTACGCCGACCCGCTGGATTTCGCCACCATACTCAATATTCAGATGATTCCGATTTTCACGCGGCAGGGTTTGGGCGTTCCCGGTGCGACCGGCATCATCCGCCCCGGTGCGCCGGGGACGCGAAACGGCAATGGCGGGGTTGTCGGTGGCGGTGCGAGAACCGGTGCGCCCACCGCGCCGGGTGCGCCCACCGCGTCCGGTGGCGGCGCAATCGTTGGCTTCTGACGTACCGAACGCGGTAAACTGACCGCATGGAAGCGTTTCGTTTCGGGGAGATCAACCGTGCTTGTGAGGAAACCACCTCGACGCAGGACGACGCCCGCGCCCTTGTGGAGCGAGACGGTGCAAGCGCGGCGGGCGTGGTGTGTTCGGCGCGGTATCAAAGCGCGGGGCGCGGACGGCAGGGGCGCACGTGGTATGCCCCGCCCGGTGCTAACGTGATTCATACGTATATCGGTCGTCCGGTCGCGCTTGCCGAACTGTGGCAGGTCGCGTTTGTCGCGGCGGTCGCCGTCGCCGATGCAGTAGCGGTTTTCGCGGGGGATGTGCCGGTGCGCCTCCGCTTTCCGAACGACCTGCTACTTCGTGGGAAAAAGGTATCGGGGGTGCTGGTGGAAACCGCTACCGGCGCGGATGTTCCCGGAGGCTTCGCCATGCCGCTCATCGGCATTGGAATCAATGTTTTGGGAGCCGTGGACGCCCTGCCCCCCGAAGTCGCGGTGCGGGCGACCACTCTGCAAGCCGAAACCGGCACGGCGTTCTCGGTCGGCATAGTCGGCGGGCAACTCGCGCAAGCCTTAACGCACCGATGGAACGAGTGGCGCACCGGTGATGGCATTGTCACCACGCTTGCCGCGTGGCACGGGTACCACGACCCCGAAGCGCGGCGAATGTTCACGCTTCCCGGCGGCGAAACCGCCTTATGCCGCGTCGTGTCGGTCGCGCCGGATGGCATGGTCGTCATTGAACTTCCCGACGGTTCGCGCCGCGTTATCCCGGTCGCACACGTTCTGCTTCCTTGATAGTCGCCTCAATCGCGTCACACGCGGCGGCGATCCCGTCTTCGCCCCGCACTCGCTCCCCCAATGCGGCGGCGCGTTCAGCATACCCTTTGCCAGTGAGGAGCGTTCGCAGTTCCCGCGCCACGGCGGGCGCGGTGTACCGGTAGCGCGA
>JACMIU010000596.1 GCA_014380985.1 Armatimonadota bacterium
CCGGTTTTCACGAAAACGCTTGCGGAAAAACGCGAACCTATGCTAAAGTAGGGGTGGCTAAACTGGCTCTCCCTTATGAAAAATATTCTGTTAGTAGCAATACTTCTCGCGGTGGCGACTTCCGCACACGCCCAAACGACTTCGGTAATCCGCAACTGGGATGAGGCTGGCTTTTCGGTTTCCGGTCTCGCGCAGGGGCGCATCGGTAACGCCGCGCAAAACCCGGCGAGCAACTTCACCTACGAAGCGAACATCGAGAACGCGCAGTTTCAACCGACCGCGCAAGCCGATTTCAACTGGCAAAACAACGTGGCGACCGATTGGACGCTGACGTACAACGCCGGTAGCGGGCTTCTCAACTACAATGTCGGTGGCACGAACGGCGTCAACCTGCAAAGTGCGATGGACACCGCGAACCGCGACTTCAGCGATATTTATATCCGCGTGTTTCGCGGCGATTTCGCCGGTTCGTCCACCGGCATCAGCGATTTGGTGTACAACGGCGTGGCACTTTCGCCCGGTGGCGTGACGCAAAACACCTACTCCGGCATCGGGGACGCGATTCGCATTGCCGATATTTCGCCCGCGCAAGGGTTCACGCTTTCCGGCAAGTCAACATTTAAGTGGGACGCCGCCGCGCCCGCTACCGCCCGCCCGAAAAACTCGCAACTCGCTTATCAAGTCAAACTCGGTCGGCAAGCACCGGGCAACCAGATTCCCGAAGCCGGTTCGCTGTGTTTGCTCCTGCCCACGCTTGCCCCGGTCGCCCTTTTGGTACGACGCCGTTTCAGCCGAGGATAGCGCGAACCGCCTCCGCAAACCGTTTGTGCGACGACCAGCGGCGAACGCCGAGCAGGTGCGGCGAACCTTCCGCCGCGCCATGATCCTCCGTTAGCCCCAGCCGATACCCGGCTTCGTGCGCCGCTTCGGCGACGCGCTTGTCCCACTTGCCCGACGGGTACGTTAAAAACCGCGCCGTGCGTCCCATGTTTTCCTCGTGCCGGATTTTCGATTCCCACAGTTCGCGCCGCAGTGCCGCGCCGGTGAGGGTTCGCAAATCGGGCGGATGCGTGTGCGTTTGTGACACGACTCGCGTCAAGCCCGACGCTTCCATTTCTCGCAGCTGCGCCCACGAGTTATGCGCCTTGCCCGTGGTCACGCCGACGTATTTGGTGTGCGCCGATACCGCGAACGGGTAGCCACGCCGGGTCAGTTCGGGAAACGCATACTCGTAGATGCCCACCGTGTTGTCGTCAAAGCACAGCACTACGGGACGACGCACGGCAAGGCGGCGACCACCGCGCAGATGCTCGTAGGCGTCGTCGAGCGAAACCGGCTCTGCGCCCGCTTCCGCCAGCGCGTCCAGTTGCCGCGCAAACTCCTTCGTTTCGGTGTCGAACCAAACCTGTTTTTTGCCGGGCGGTACAATATCGTGCCAAACGACAAAGTGTGTTTTCGTCGGTTTAGCGGCGGGCGATACGGCAGGAAGCAAAGCCATAACGTACAATAACCGGTATGGGCGACAAAAACAAGACCGCGAAAGACGCGGCCGGATTCCGCAACCCGCACAACCTACCGACCAAAATCTGCGCCGGTTGCGGCAAACCGTTCACGTGGCGCAAAAAATGGGAGCGCGACTGGGAAAACGTGCGCTACTGTTCCGACGCTTGCAAGAGTTCGTACAGCAAGCCGTAGCGAAGCCCGCGTAGCGAAACGAGGATTGAGTCTGCGCAAAGCCGCGTCATGATCCCGCTGAGGATAATCGCGCCCGCGACAATCACATCGGCGCGGTCGGGTTCGAGTCCCGGCACGGCGCGGCGTTCGGAGAGCGAAAGCGACGCGAGGTACGCCGTGCGCGACGCGATTTGCTCGCGGGTCAGGCGGTGCCCGTGAGCATTGCCGAACGTGACCGGTTCGCCGGAAGCGGCAGTTTCGATGGCGGCAAGGTTCGCCGCCGTGCCGCCCG
>JACMIU010000597.1 GCA_014380985.1 Armatimonadota bacterium
ACCGCGTTTCGGCGGGGGTGTAATTATTCATCGTTTTCTTTCTTCTTTTCTTTTTCTTTTTGCCTCCCGGCGGGGCAACCTGACGTTGCATCGTGTTACCTGCGGTACTTTTGAGCGAAGCCCCATACACGATGCAACGTCAGGTTGCCCCGCCGGGAGGCAAAAAGAAAAAGAAAAGAAGAAAGAAAACGATGAATAATTACACCCCCGCCGAAACGCGGTACGCGAATACGCCCAGCTGGTTTCGCCGCTGTGGCAACACCGGCTTGCTTCTGCCCGCGATTTCGATTGGTTGCTGGCACAACTTCGGCGATACCGGAACCGACGCCGCGCATCACACCGACGAAACGGCGTTCCACGAAAACGCGCAAGCCATGTTGTTCGCGGCATTCGACAACGGTATCACGCATTTCGATTTGGCGAACAACTACGGTCCGAAACCCGGCGCGGCGGAGGAGCGCGTGGGGCGAATCTTGAAGGAGAACTTCGCCGCGCACCGCGACGAACTGATTGTTTCCTCGAAAGCGGGCTATGGAATGTGGGCGGGGCCTTATGGCGAATGGGGAAGCCGCAAGTATCTGCTCGCGTCGCTCGACCAGTCGCTGAAGCGGTTGCAAATCCCGTATGTGGATATTTTCTACTCGCACCGCTTCGACCCCAACACCCGGCTTGAGGAAACATTAGGCGCACTTGACACGGCGGTCCGCTCCGGTCGGGCGTTGTACGCCGGTATCTCGTCGTACAGTGGGGAGCAGACGCGGCGCGTGGAAGCGATTTGCGCCGCGCAGGGCTTCGTGAAACCGATTATTCATCAGCCGAGTTACTCGATGCTCAACCGTGGGATCGAAAAAGATCTGCTTCCGGCGACAGCGGCGACGGGCATGGGTGTGATAGCGTTTTGCCCGCTCGCGCAAGGCTTGCTGACCGGCAAATATCTGAACGGCATCCCCGACGATTCGCGGGCGAAACAGGAAAACAGTTTTCTCGGCGAAGGCTCGGTAACGCCCGAACTGGTGGAGAAGTTGAAGAAACTGAACGCGATTGCCGGAGACCGAGGGCAGACGCTCGCGCAAATGGCGTTGTCGTGGGTGCTTCGTGACGGGCGCGTGACCTCCGCGCTAATTGGCGCAAGCCGCGCGGCGCAGATTGTCGAGAACGTCAAAGCGGCGGAAAAAACGGTTTTCGCGGCGGACGAACTCGCGGCGATTGACGCGATACTGAAGTAAGGAAGCGCGGCGCGTGTCTAAGCAGAAACAAGAAAGACCGAAACATGAAACGATTTTTTGCCATTCTGACGATGCTACTGCTCTGCGCCGCGCCAACGCTTGCCGACTACCTACCACTTCCACTGCCGGAGTTGACCGCGCAATCCGACATTATAGCGCGGGTTCGGGTGCTTTCAACGCGCCGGAACCCGCGCCCAAAAAAGATTGTGCAATCGCAGTTGGCGTACAGCCCGGATATGTACGAGATTGCCGTGGTAGAGGTCGTTGAGTCGTTATACGGAACAAGTGCCGAGAAGCGTATTGAAATAGGTTTCGACAGCCGCATCGCTTGCCCCGGCGTTTTCTACAAGAAGGGCGAAGAATGTATCGTGTTTTTGTCACAGTACGGCAACGATTACGAAACGTCAAACTGGAGCACCGGCAAAAAGCAGTGGCGGACATTGGCGGAGTATCAAGCCACACGAACCGAAATCAATAGGGAACTTGTTAAGCTCGCCGCACCGACGTATACAGGACTGCGCGGCGCGAAACTGCGGGCGTGGAAGACCGCGCAATGGCAGGAGCGATGGGAGCGATACGAACTGTACCGACGAATACTGAATCAGTACCGCGACACCGCCGACGAAAAGTTTCTGTCGCCGCTCAATTGGCTTTCGCCGCGCTAAATCGGTTCCTCGCTCGTGTTCTGCCCGTCGAACGACAGGCGTGTCGGTACGTCGTCTACCACGGTCTCCAGATGCACCGGACGCCCCCAGAGTTTGTACACGGCTTTCAGCGTTTTGAGCGAATACTCGGTGTCAATGTTCTTGCCTTCGTGGAAGTGTTTTAGGTACAGTTCCCCGGCGCGTTTGTAATCGCCGTCAATCACTTTGATAACGGGAACGCCGAAGTTGGTCATGTTGTCCACCATCGTATCGCGCACCTGCTCCCAGTCGGTCGAGTCAATCACCCAGCGTTCCTCGCCCATCTCCTCGACGCGCTTGTACGTATACATATCGAGCCG
>JACMIU010000598.1 GCA_014380985.1 Armatimonadota bacterium
CCTGAAATGGTGGCGCACCACGCCTTGCGCGTCGGCGCGGAAACATTTTCCGGCGATGTGTACCACGTGCGGTATTCCCGCGACGACAGACCGCTTGTTGAATCGAAAAACATCGCGGCTCACGAATACACGATTTAGATAAAAGCCGTCGGCAATGGGTACAACCGTTCTATGAAACAAACTGCCACCCTGCTACCGTTACTCGTTGCCGCTTGCCTTGCCGGTTGCTCGCCGGAAACCATGGAGAACGTCCGCAAAGATACCGAACGCAACGTGGAGATTGCCGAGCGCGAAGGCGGCAAGGTCGAGAAGAAACTGCGTCCCGCGATCACCGAGGCGAAGAAGCAGGTCGCGCCGAGCCTGAAGAAATTAGACTTAGGCGGGCGGGCGACCGCCGCGCTGAAACTCAATCGCAACCTGCCGCCGACAATCCGCGTGGACGCCGACACGAACAGCATCCGGCTTCGCGGCACGGTTCGAACGAAGGACGAAAAAGCACTCGCCGAACGCATCGCCCGCGATACCCTGCCCGACGGCGCGACCCTGAAAAACGAACTTACCATCGCAGACGGACTCTAAAAGCCCGTCCGCGACAATGCTACTTGTCCGACACGCGCACCACGAACGACACCAACACCGGTTGCGCGGCACGGGAAGCGATAAAAAAGGCGCGGTACGTTCCCCCCGCCGGAAAACGCACCGGAAACGACATCTGCTTGTTGTTGTTGATGCTTCCCAAATCGCCCGTGTCCGGCACGGTGTGTACGAACTGCTTGCCGGATTTGTCCACAAAAAATAGGTGTGCGAGCGCGGTATCGGTCATTTGCAGATCGCTCAGCGCGTTCCCCTGACTGTCTTCGAGCAGAAGCGGCAGGTAAACGGTTTGGCGGGCGACAAAGCGCGTCGGGCGGGCGAACCGCAAGGTCACATTGCTTTGCCGGATCACGGGGGCAATCTGCGCCATCATCGGTTCGGAGAGTGACTGTGCGCCGGGAATCGTGACGCGGGCGGATACGATTTGCGTCCCCTGCTTGGTCGGCGCGACCTCGGCGAATAGTCGCCATTCGCCCCCGCTCGAAAACGCGGTATCCAAAGTGAAAACGCCGTCGTCTTTGGAACCGGGCGCGACTTGCAAATAAACCGGCTTGTCGCGCCGCAGGGTTCCGACATCCTCGCGCACCATGTACAGGTGCATTCGCGCCCCGTAAATCGCCTCAAAGTCAGTGACACGTTTTTTCGTCGTGGCGTCTACTATTGACAGACGCAGGGAAACGACTTCACCGGGAAGCGGTTGCGCGGGCGTAGTTTCCACTTTCAATTGGTAGACGTTGCTTTCGGTCTGCTTCCCTTTTTCCGCCACTACCGTGACGGTGGCAAAGGTGGCTTCCACCGATTTCGCGCCGTCGCCGGGCGGCGTGACTTTCACCGCGATTTCGTAGGTCCCTTCAACGGGAAAGTTACCGACCAGCGTATACTCTCCGGCGACGCCGCCGGGGAGCGCGGCGAACGCGGCGGTTTTGCCGCCTGCGGCAGGTTTCGCCGTTGCCTCGACACGGGAATATGGCACGGCTTTTTTGTCGTCCCCTTCCTCGACGCGCAGATACAACACGGTTTCCGCCCCCGCGACAATTGCGTTTTGCGGCAGTCGCAAGGTGAGTGTGTAGCCGGTGGTCTCTCGCGTCAGGATGCGCGAATTATCGGGCGACTGCGCGAAGACGGGCAGGGAATGGCAAAGCAAACCGGCAAGAGCGGACGCGAACAGACGCCGCCGTGTGGAAGAAAGATTCATACCGGGTTAGACCTCCATGAGGGCGGGAACGCTTCACAAATCGCGCCGCATTCGGATATTGGCGCGGGAGTACGATTCGCCCGGTTGAAGCGGGACTTCCACAAAGCCGTGCCGCCGATATAGCCGAATCGCGGCGTCCAGTTTGGTGTTCGACACCAGTTCGATATGGCTTGCGCCCGCGTTTTTGGCGTAAGCAACGGCTTCCGTGACAAGCCGGTCGCCGTAGCCGTTGCCCCGGTGTTCCGCGTCCACTGTCATTTTCGCCAGTTCCCACGTGTCGCCGTGCCGCGCCAGTGCCGCCGTCCCAACGACCTTGTTATCGTCCGATACAAGGAAAAGCACTTGCCCACCGGTGGCGACGAAATGCGCTTCGGGATCACCCAGTTCGGCTTCGTCGCTGGGTTCCACCACGAAATGCGCTTCCACCCAAGCGCGGTTGAGGCGGTTGAAATCGGCGCGGTACTGCGGGTCGTAAGGCACAAGGCGAACCGCGTCCATTAGCCCGCGACCACCGGATTTGTCAACGTTCCGAGACCGGTAATCGTGACCGATACCGTGTCGCCGGGGACGATTGCCCCAATGCCCGACGGCGTTCCGGTGGCAATCACGTCGCCGGGTTCAAGCGCGAAAAAGCGCGACAGGTAGGCGATTAGCGTCGGGATTTTGAAAACCATGCTCGCGGTCGTATCGTCCTGCATGACTACGTTGTTCACCGACAGCATGATTCGCAGGTTGTGCGGGTCGGGGATTTCGTCCGGCGTCACGAGGTACGGTCCCATCGGGCAGAACGTGTCGAGCGATTTGCTTAAAAACCACGGCAGGTTGGACGACCGCGCCTTTTTCTGCATATCCCGCGCCGTGATGTCGTTCAGAATCGTGTAGCCCGCGACGTGCGGGTAGGCGTCGGCTTCGGCGATATTTCTGCCGCCGCGCCCGATGACCACGGCTAGTTCGGCTTCGTAATCCACGCGCCCGATACCCGGCGGTATCACGATAGGCTCGCGGTGCGCGATCACCGACTGCGACGCTTTCAAGAAAACAATCGGCTCCTCGGCAACATTCGCGCCTTGCTCTTTTGCGTGTTCGGCGTAGTTGCGCCCGATGGCGAGAACGCGGGCGGGGCGGGGCACAGGCGCGAGAATTACGGCGTCCGATGGTACAGTGTATTTGCTCAAAAATCGGTGACTTTCGGCTTCATCAAGAAGTGCCGCACTCTCACTAAGCAAGTCGGTATTATTGCTATACAGATTGCCGGGCAAGCGCGACGGATACGGGAAACGCGAAACATAACCGTCCCGATCCAATGCCGACACGTTGTACAAAACGCCGTCTGTGTGCAAAACGGCAATGTCCTGCCGGTCGGCGAGCAAAGCAAATCGCATGACTATTTGCCCTTTTGCTTCTCGATGCGAACTAAGAGCCGCTCGGTCGCCCTCGCAAGGTCGGTGTAGGGGGCTTCGGCGAGGCGTTCCTCCGCGCCAAAGACGAACGTCGGCACGTGCCGAATCCCTGCCGCGTAAGCGTCGTCGTCGAAATCGAGAATGTTGGCGACGAACTCGTCCTTCGCTACCGAAGCAAGAAGCGGCGCGGCGTCTAAGCCCTGCGCTTCGGCGTACCCCTGTAGCACGTCGTGGTCGGAAATGTCCTCGTGCTTTTCCCAGTACGCCCGGTAGAGCACGGCGATGAACGTGTGTGCGGCGTCCGCGCCGTGCGTCACCGTAGCGTATTCGGCGGCAAGCAGGGCGTTGTGCATCGGCAGGAACGGGGGGCGCGGCGGCATGACAA
>JACMIU010000599.1 GCA_014380985.1 Armatimonadota bacterium
CCGCAAGCGAAATACGCCCGCTCGATTGATTTTCTGCGAACCGTGAAGGAAATCGAACCCACCATCTACACGAAGTCCGGCATCATGCTCGGCTTGGGCGAAACCGAGGACGAAGTTATCGCCGTGCTAAACGATTGGAAGGATGCGGGCGTGGATGCCGTGACGATGGGGCAGTACCTCAAACCCGGCAAAGGCTACCTTGACGTGGTGGAATATCTGCACCCGTCGCGCTTTGACCGCTACGCCGAGATTGCCCACGAAATCGGCTTCCTGTCGGTCGCTTCGGGCCCGTTCGTGCGCTCGTCGTACAACGCGGCGGACTTTGGCGAAAAGTTTTTGCGCGGATCAGGCGCGGCGACGAACCGCCCGACGACGCCGGGGCTACGCCGCTTGGAACTGCCGCTGGCGGTGGTTTAGGCAACACCGCGAATGAGCGACACCAAGCGTATCGCACAATTGGAAACCGCCGCTATTGTGGTCGGTTACACTATGAGCCGACTGGACAAGCGGTATTTAACCCACTTTGGCTACGTTTCATGGACGGAAGCATTCACAAAGGCAGGAGTCGCCTTGAACGTCAAGTCCAGTAGTGTGAGCAATTTGCGTGACGAGTTCGATCCCTACATGGATAATCCGAGGCAGGGTTGGCATCAACGCCCCATGTACGCCAATCGGCAACGAGTGCTTGATGAAATGGCTTCGGTCAGCGACGCCGCTCTTTTTGCGATAGTCGAAGATATTTTGAACGCACGACTCGCACCCGTTGCCGAAGCGTTGGAAACACTGGCGGTAGTCACCGGCAGAACCGCGAACGCGGCGGAGCGTCTTTTGACCGGAAGGCGTGCCGAACGATTCTTCTTAGAAAATTGCACGCACATACTGGGCGTCCAACGTGCCGATATTACCGATATGCGCGACGCCATGTGTGGGTATGACTTTGGTTTGCATAGCGATGTCGGACAAGCTATTGAAATCAAGGGAATCAAGGCGGCACGCGGCAAGATTCTTTTCACCGATAATGAGTGGCGCACCGCCGCGCTACGAGAAAACGCTTATCGTCTTATCGTGGTCGCTAACTTGCAAACAGAATTGCCTATAGCAAAAGTCTGGGCGAATCCGTACAGCACTATTCCTGCAACAATGCGTATCGAGACGCGCATTGTTGGCACTTGGGAGGCGCAGGTAGATCTATCTTGATTTTGACAAACCGGAGCGTATTCGCGTTGGTGGACGGGGTCAGAGGTCTGGCAAACCGGGTAAAATAGAAACCGATGGCTAAAGACATTTACCACGACACCGTGCGCCGCGCTTTGGAGGCGGACGGTTGGATAATCACCGAAGACCCGCTAAAACTTCAGCTCGGCGAGCAGAGCGTTTACGTTGACCTCGGCACGGAAGCCCTGATGGAAGCCGAAGGCACCGGGCGCAAAATCGCTGTGGCAGTCAGGAGTTTTTTGTCACCGTCGCCTGTTGAGGATGTACAGCGAACCATCGGTCGGTACGTTTTATGCCCACCTTTGCTGAAAGAACAACATAGCGGTATGTCGCTCTATAATGCTTTGCAAGAAGCCGCCTACAAGCGCGTGTTCGAGTCGCGGGACGGACAAAAACGCGAAGGATCGTCGCCGTTATCGGGTTTCACGTTCGCCCATATTGAGGGCGAACGCAAGCACACGCCGTTCGCGCTGGCGTAAGGCAAGTCACGCGCACGCGCCCCGGCGACGTTTCCCCCACAGCAAAACACGGTATAACAAAAGTCAGATGAAACGTCCCCGCAAGCCCCGCAAGCCCGCGCATCTGTCCGTGATGCAACGCCTCGCTTGCGTCGTGGTAGTCGCCGCGCCGCCGCTCGTGCTTCTGGGGCGAATCGGCTTCGGTCTGCTCGATTACTTCGATGCGATTCTGGCACAGTCCGCGCCGCTTGCGTCCGCGTTCGCGTCGGCGTCGGTCGGGCGCGAGGTACGAATCGAACGCCTGTCCCCGTTTCTGTCCACCCGCGAACTGTGGAACTACTACCGGCGCGTCGGCACGCTCGGTACGATTCCCATAGTCGCCGACAATATCACGATTGCGAACGGCGCGAAGTACGAAACCTCCGGCGAACTCGCGTTTATACGGCAGGTTCGCGCCGATGTGTCGGTTCCCGCCCTTCTTTCCGGGCGCGAAAACGCGGCGATTACCCGAATCGAAATCCGCTCGCCGCGCCTTCTTTTGGTGCGCCGGGTGGACGGCTCGCTCAACGTGCAAGAACTCGTGAAGGAGGACGCGAAATCCGGCGGCAAGCCGTTCCTGACCACGATTGATTTACAGGACGCGGCGATTCGCCTCGTAGACCGGGCGACCCCGCTTCGCGGCGAGCAGGTGAACGTGCTGTACCCGGTCAATGCGACGGCGATCTTGGGCGCGTCGCGGCTCGCTTTTGACGCCGCGCTGACCCCGAAAGCAGGAACCGTGACCGCGAAGCGTTTGCGCGGCGCGGTTCGCCTTTCCGGCACGGTCGCGCAGGGGCGACCCGGTTCGCGCCCCGACGCCGCGCTTCCGACCGACCCGGCGTACACCCTGCGCGTCGCCCTCCCCGACGCCGAGATTCCGTATTTCGTGGCGTACCTGTTCGGCAGGGTTCCCAATGTCCGCCTCGACGACGGACGCGCCGAAGCACTATCGGCGACGCTTGTTTCGGCAAACGTGGCGCAAACCCGTGCGGCGGACGCCGTGAAGAAGCGCAACCCGAAGGCGAAGGGGGCGGAACCGCCCGCGCCGTCGGTGCTACTATCCACCAAATTGCGCGGCGTCGGCGGGCGTGTCGAGGGCTTGCCAACCGATTTACAGGGCTTCGGCGGGGACGTGCGCTTCGTCAGCGAGGGCGATCTGGTCTCGTTCGACTTAGCGGGAAGCGTTTTCGCCGCGCCCTTGTCCCTGCGCGGCACGGTCTGGAACGTGACGAAGCCCGCGCCAAACCTCGCCGTGCGCTTCGACGCCCCGACCATCCCCCTGTCGCGGATGCTAACGGCGTTCAAAACGACTTTGCCTCCCGGCATCACGCTAAGCGGGAACGCCGGGGCAAGCGGCTTCATAACCGGCACGTCCGAGAACCTGTCCGGCACGGCGGATGTTTTCGTGCCGCAAGCCACGTGGCAAAACAAAGCCACGGTACGAAATATCGCCGCCCGGTTGACCGTCGCGGGGGGCGTTCTGCAAGCGCGGCAAGTCACCGCGCAAAGTGACCTCAGCGGCGCACTTTCCGGGAGCGGGAGCGTTCGCTTCGGCGAAATTGTCTCCGGCAAGAACGGTGACACGTTACAACTTCTTCCCGCCAATCGAATCGCCGCCGACTTTAGCGTCGCCGCCAGCCGCGTGTCGCTTCCCCGCGCCGCCACGCTTGCGGGGAATGCCGCTCCTGCGAACCTGCGACTAACCGGCACGGCGAATGTCGCCGCGACCGGAGGCTTGCGCGGCGGCAAACTGTTCCTCACGGCGGACACGCAAACGCAGGGCTTGACCGTGGGCGGCATCCCGTTCACCGTAGCGCAAGCCCGTGTACTCGTCCGCGATAATGCCGTGGTCGTGCCGCAAATCGCGCTCCAATCGCCGGGAATCGGTTCGCTGATTGTGGCGGGCGACTCGTCCCTGAGCGGTTCCGCGCCCCTGTCGCTTCGCTTCGCCGCGAACGCTCTGGATGTCGGCAAACTCGCCGGTGCGCTCGGCGTCCGAAACGTCGGCGGTGTTCTGAACGCCACCGGCATGGTCGGCGGGACGCTCGAAAACCCGCGCCTCACGCTGACGCGGTTTGCCGTTTTGAATCCGCGCTACGACAAGTACCGGCTCCAGTCTGTGACCGGCGCGAACATCGTAGCGACGAAAAGCGGTGTAACGATTCCCGCCACGTCGCCCGTGGTCGCCCGCCGCCTTCCCGCGCTGGTCACGGTGTCGGGACGCATCACTGATTTTCTGCCCGCCACGGCAAACGCGAAACGGGGGGCGCAAACTCGTTTGCGCCCGCGGCTTGCCCTCGAAGCCACCGTGACCGACGTAGACTATTCTACTGTCGCCCCGTTCCTGCCGCCCCCCGAACCCGGCTCGTCGCCGCTCGCCGGAACTTTGACGTTCGCTCGCGCTTCCATCACCGGGTTTGCCGACGCGCCCCGTGTCGCCGGACTCGCGCAAGTGCGCCGCGTGATCGTTGCCGATTACCCGATTGAATCCGCCTCCGCGCAGTTTGTCTACGATGCCGGCGCGGTTCGCGTCCCGTCGCTACTGATTACGTCCAGCGCGGGAAGCGTCACCGCGCAAGGCACGGTCTCGCGTTCCGGCGAAGTGACCGGCTCGTTCCTCGCGCCCGCGATTGACCTGTCGCGCCTGTCGTACCTGACGCAGGACACCGCTTCGCTGTCCGGTGTCGCTCGTGTGCGCGGCACGTTCAGCGGAACCCGCGACCGTCCCGTCGTCACCGCGAGTTTGGACGCGCCCGAAATCGCCGTCGCCGGAACCACGATTAACAATCTTGAGGCGACCAACATCCGCTATATCGCCAACCTGTCGCAGAATGTCCAGCGCGTCGAAATACCCCGCGTGTCGCTTCAGCAAGCCGGGGGAACCGGCTTGCTTCTCGAAAACGGGCAATACGACTTCAAGCGCAAAACATTCGGCGGAACCGTGGAACTGCGTTCGGGAAGCGTGGGCGATTTTCTGGCGAATCTGCGCCGGTCGCCGTTCGCGCAAACCCCGAACGGCAAAAGCGTTCTCGGCGCGATACGCGGGTTGCCGTCGCCGCTCGATGGCGCGTTTCCGGGAGCACGCACCGATGCTTCCGGCAAAACCGTGCGAACCAACCGCGTGACCGTGGCGGGAATCGCCGGGGAAAAAGGAGTCGGCAACTACCGGGTTTCTGGCGAAGTGTACGCGCAAAACCTTCGTGCCGGACGCTACGGCGCGGAAACCCTGCTAATATCGCTCGGCAGGGGCGGGAACGCACAGGTTCCGTTCGGACAGCCCAACTTGAGCGTGGACGCGCAGGGAACCAACATTTCCATTGACGGCAGAATCCCCTCGAATCTGACCCTGAAGGGCTCGCTGGTCGGCGAAACCGCTACCGTGACCGAACTCACTCTTGCCAACCGCGTTATCGCCATCACCGACGAAGAAGCGAAAATCCGCGATGCCGCCATTGTCGCGCTGACCCGCGTTTCCGAAGCACTGACACCGGGAACCGGAAGCGTCGTTGTCGCCGCCCCGAATGCCGAAAGCGGAACCGCGCCGAAAACGTACTTCGCCCGCCTCACGGCGTCCGGCACGGCGGGCTTGGGCGATGGGGGGCGAATCAACGCGCAGGTGGACGCAAACGCCGTGGATTTCGATTTGTTGCGCCCGTTCGTGCCGACCCTGCCGCTCGAAGGCACGTTTGACGTGACCGCGTTCGCCACCGGCTTGACGCGAACGCCCGAACTGCAAGCGTCGGTCGGGGCGCAGGATGTCGCCGTCGTGCCGCGCACCCCGGCGGGGCAGGTCGAAGGGCAACCAACCGGCGAAACCGTGGTTCCCGCGACACCGGAGCGCGTCGGCTTCAACGCCGTCGCCCGCGTCCGCTCGGAGGAAGGCGGCAAGCGGTTTCTCGAACTGAGCAGTGTGCAACTGACGCGGCGCGGCGGCGGGCAACTGTTCGCCGACGCGAAACTGCCGTTCTCCTACGATTCGCCGTACATTCTGCCGAACGAACCGATTGCCGCGACGCTGACGTTCCCCGATTTTCCGCTCGAAACGCTCAATGCCGTGACCGCAACGGACACCGACACGCAGAAAAAAGGCAAGAGGCAGAAAAAGGACGAGGCGACCGGACTACGCTTTTTCGGCGGCGACATCAAAGGGCAGGTGACGCTTGCGGGAACCCTGCGCGAACCCGATTTAAGCGGCGGCATCACGCTCACGGATGGCTCGTTCTCGCTTCCGAAAGTCGGCGGGCGCGAAACGTTCAACCGCATCAAGGACTGGGACGCGCAAATCGCGCTGGCGGGTTCGCGGGTCAACGTGGATTCCACGATTGCGCTGGCGAAGCCCGACGGAACCGGCGACAACGGCAAACTCACCGTGTCCGGCGAAGCCGTGGTACAGGAACTCGAAACCGCACTGGATTCGCTTGGTCGCCTCGGTCGACCCGCACCTGTAGCAAATGGGGCAAAGCCCGCCGGTTCGGGAACGACCATCAGCCGCCTTTCGGCAACGTTCGACGCCGTGCAGATTAGCGAGGAAAACCTGCTGTACTTGATTCCCGATGCGAAACTAACCCCTGCCCAGCAACGCGCCCGCAAGCCCGCCAACGAACAGTTCCGCGCCCAAATCGTCGGCACACTGAACGCATCCGGCAATATCGCCGCGCCGCTTATCGCCACCCCCGCCGGACAGCCGCTTGTCGTGACCAAAACACGCATCGTGCCGCCCGGCACCGCGAGCAGTAACGACCAGCCCACCGTTCCGGTGGACAGCGGGCCCCGGTTCAATATCGAGATTGACGCGCCGGGAAAAAACAATATCTCGATTCCGCTCGTGGCATCGGTAGATGTTTCGGGGAGCGCGACCATCACCGGCAACGCCGGACGCCCCGCTGTGCGCGGTCGGTTCGTCACCGAGGGCGGCGTGTTGCAATACTACATCGGGCGATTCACCGTGGACAAAGGCGGCGCGGCGACCCTTAATTTCGTCGCTGACCGGGGCGACGTGACGTTCGATAACGTGGTCGCCCGCACCACGGCGTACCTGCGCCCCGGCGCGTCGCTGTCGGGCGTGACACAAAGGCGGGGCGAGCCTCCCATCGCGGCGTCGCAACCGGGCTTGGACGGCGCGGGAACCCGCTACAAAATCACTGCCCGCTTGGACACCAAACTTTTTTTCGGCGTCGGTGAGGAAGATCGCAACGGTTCGTTCAAACTCAACATGACGTCCGACCCCGCGCTTGCCCCGGCACAGATTTACGCCTTGCTCGTGCCGCAAGCGACTTTGGCGGACGCGGCATCGGGCGACCTGACGAAAGCCGGGCGCGAACTACTGACCACCGCACTACAGCAATCCGTCTTGCCGGGACTGTTCGCGCCGCTGGAGCAAGGACTTGCTAACACGTTCGGGTTAGAGCAGTTCTCGCTCGACTATTCGCCGAGCTCGCCGCTCAACATCACGCTCCTAAAACGCCTGCCCGACCCCCTGCAACGGTTCGTGGTGCAGTACACGCGCTCCCTACAAACCAACAGCCGCACCAACACCCAGCCGCCGTACACGGTCGGGCTTTTGTACGAACTGTACGAACTGCGCACCAAGCCGGGGCAACCGATCCCGCGCCTCCAGTTCGGCTTCTTCACCGACGAACAACGCACGTTCTCCGGCAGTCTGCGAGCGACGATTTTATACTAATGGCTTCTACTGCGGGAAGTTGAGTGCCGCCACCGTGAAGCCGTCCTCGGTTTGGAGCGTAAAGTCGCCCTGCAGGTCGCCGCGTGTCAGCGTGTCAATAATCTGTAAGCCGAGGTCGGTTCGTTTGCGAATGTCGAACGGGTCGGGGAGCGGGTCGCCGTTGTTTCGCACCGCGATTCGCCAACGTCCCTCTGGCAACTCCGACAGGCGCACCGTTATAACGCCCTCATCGGCGATTTTGAAGCCGTGTTCCACCGCGTTCGAGACCGCTTCGTTCAGAATCAGCGCAACCGAGTTGGCTTTGTGTGAGCCGAGCATAAAGTCCGGTCCCTCCACGTGCATCTCGATTCGCTTGTTGGGGTCTACGAACGATTGCTTGATTGCCGTTAGAATCGAATCGGCAATTTTCCGTACCGAAATCGTGTCCAAATCTTCCCGCGACAATAAATCATGCACCGCCGCCACCGCCAGAACGCGGTTGATAGACTCGTTCAGCACTTCTTTCGGCGATTGGTTCGTGACATAGTGCGACTGAAGCCGGAGCAGGGACGCAATCGTTTGCAGGTTGTTTTTGACCCGGTGGTGCATCTCTTGGAGGAGCGCACCCTTGACCATCAGTTTCGCGTTCTCAATCGCCACCGCGACTTGGTTGCCGAGCGTGTTCAGCACCGCGATTTCGTCCTCGCTAAAATCGTGGAGCCGTTCGGTGTAGCAGTTCATCACGCCGATAACCCGTTCGCGCACCTTCAGCGGCACGCAAGCGAGACTCGTTAGCCCTTCGCGCTTGGCGATTTCGGGAAACCGGTACTCCGGTGCGGTCTTGACATCGCGCACCGTGACCACGCGCCCGGATGCAATCGCCTGCCCCGCGACCGATTCGCCCATCGGCAGGTTCGGCTTTTTGACATAATCGCGGCTTTGCGCCTGCGTCGCCTTTAGCACCAGCTCCTGCTTTTCTTCGTCCACGAGCAGGAGCGAAACGATTTTGAAGTTCATCGTTTGTGCCGTCGCCGCTACGGCGAGTTGCAAGATTTCCTCCAAATACAGGTTCGACGTGATGGTTTTCGACACTTCGGCAACCGTGGAAAGGTGCGTCGCCCGCTTGTTCGCCTCCCGAATCCGGCGCGTCGCCGCCACCGACCCGGCGACTTGCGACGCGATGGACGATAACAATTGCACCTGTTGCTTGGTGTATTCGTGCGGGGCGAGGGTGCGGACATTGATTACCCCGATACATTCGCCGCGCCAGATAAGCGGCACGGACAAAATGCTCTGGTAGCGGTCTTCGCGCAGTTCCGGCACGAACTTGAACCGGTCGTCGGCGAACGCTTCGCTTGCAATCGCCACGTGCGTTTTCTCGCGGGCGACCCAACCGGTAATCCCCTCGCCGATTTTGCACTTGACTTTGCCCAATAACTCCTGCGCGAAATCGTCGGTCGCGGCGCGAAGCACCAGATGGTCGCGGTTTTCGTTGAACAGGTACACCTGCGCCCCCGATGTCGCCGTCACCTCGACCGCGATCTCGGCAATCAGCGGCAAAATCTCGTCGGCGTTCACGACCTGCCCGGTCGCCTCCCCGATACGCCGTAGCGACGCCGCTTCGGCGGCGCGAGAATCCAGCGCGGTTTCGAGTTGCCGGATGCGGTTCTTGGCGTCGGACAGTTCGGTTTCTTTTTGCTCTAAGCGGCGCGACAGTTCCGACGCGCTCGGCGTTTCGGTCTTGGATCCAAAAAAGGAAGGAATCGGCATGGTTTGATTGTACCGCGTCCGGCGACGGGTGGGCGGTAAACAGTGCGCCGAAAAAACATATCGCAACGACTTGACAGGGGCGAACGGCGTGTGTAATAATGGAAGCCTACCGTAAAGGCGCGGTACGAGTGCGGTCAAAAGCGGGGAAGGTTCCCCCCAACGAAAGGATCGTCTATGAACAACTTCGTGTGTCCTACTGTCGCGTCCTACTGTCGCGTCCTACTGATACTCAGTAGCGTGTTTGCCTTATGTATGCCCGCCTTTGCGGGTCAGTATCAGAAGGTTCCCGCCAACACCCCTTCCGG
>JACMIU010000600.1 GCA_014380985.1 Armatimonadota bacterium
GAATCGTGAACAATATCTGGTGGGCGCAAAAAAACAAACCGCTCAACTACGAAACGCATCCTTCCTGCAAAAATATCGTTTATCAGAATAATTTGGTGTTCGGCGACGGCGACAATTCGGTTGGCGTTGGCGGAGGCTTGGGTGACGAGGGTGGTAGCATTGGCAAAGAAGTAACACTCAAGGGCAACTTGATGGGCAACCCGCTTTTTGCCCGTCCGTCTCTTGAGCCGAACGCCGACTTCCGCTTAACGAAAGCAAGCCCCGCCGTGGATCGCGGCGCGGCGAAAATGCCGGGGGTTCCGGTGATTGACCTTGACGGTCGCGCCCGTCCCAAAGGCAAATCGCTCGACCTCGGCGCGTTCGAGGGTTTTTAACATTGAAAAAACCGCACGTTCTGCTTTGCTCCGGCTGGCAAATGGTCAATATCGGCGACATCGCGCACACTCCGGCGGGGCTTGCCTTGCTGGAGCAGTACCTGCCCGACGCCGACATCACGGTCTGGGAGTATAAGCCGCTTTCGCCGGAAACGCGCCGTATGCTGGCACAGCGGTTTCCCGCCGTCAAAATCGTCGGCGGTTCCGTAGCACCGGACGCGGACACGGCATCGAACGCGGAACTGGACGCGGCGATTCGTTCCGCCGATTTTCTGCTACACGGGTCGGGTCCGGCAACGCTCGCTTGGTCACACGCCGAGGGCTTTCACCGGCTCACAGGTCGCCCATTCGGCGTTTATGGCGTGACTTACGGCTTGTACGGCATCCCGGAGCGCGAAACGCTTAGTCGCGCCGAGTTTGTCTACTTCCGCGACGAGGTTTCGCTTCGCGCCGCGCAAAGCGACGGGGTTCATCCGCCGATAATGGAGTTCGCGCCCGATGTCGCGTTCGCGTTCGACCTGCGCGGCGACGCCAAAGCCGCCGCTTTCTTAGCCGCGAACGATTTGGAAACCGGCAATTTTTTGTGCTGTATCCCGCGCCTTCGCTACACGCCGTTTTGGGATATACCCGAACACAACGCGCCGTTTGATCCGGTCAAGCACGAGCGCAACGAGGCGATGAAGGAAGGCGATCTGCGTCCCCTCGTGGAGGCGATTATCCGTGTGGTGCGCGAAAGCACGATGAAGGTACTGATTTGCGCCGAAGATGCTACGCAGGTCGCGCTCGGCAAGGAATGTCTTTTTGACAAACTCCCCGCCGACGTGCAAAAAAACGTGGTGTGGCGCGACACTTTCTGGCTACCGGACGAGGCACTCAGTGTTTACGCGGCGTCGGCGGGCGTGTTCGGGTGCGAAATGCACTCGCCAATTATGTGTATCGGAAACGGGATTCCGGCTGTTGTTTGCCGGTGGGCGGAGCAGAGTAGCAAAGGCACGATGTGGAAGACCATCGGCTTAAGCGACTGGCTTTTCGATTTAGACACGGAAGGCGAATCGCTCCGCGTTCCCGAAGCCGTTCTCGCGCTGGCGCAAAACCCCGGCGAGGCGCGGGAAAAAGCGAATCGCGCCCGCCATGTTGTTCAAATGCGGCACGGGGAAACCTTTGCCGTCGTGCGGCAAGCGGTTTTCGCGGCGCATCAAGCAAGACAATAATAATTCGGGTAAGAATATAGTCATGAACCGTATTCCTACCGAACCGACCGAACCAAACCTAAACGAAGAATCGCCACCGGAAACACCTATGCGCCGACGAGTCACCTTAAGCGAAATCGCCAAACAATCCGGCACTCACGTGATGGCGGTTTCTGTGGTGCTAAACGGCGCGAAGTCCAACACCCGCGTGTCGGACACCACGCGCAAGCGGATTCAGGAGGTCGCGTCCACGCTCAATTATGTACCGAACGCCAACGCCCGCGGGCTTCGTCGGCAACATACCAACACCATCGGTGTTTTGTTTAACTGGGCGGGTTCCAGTACAATTCATAGTCTGTATTCGGTCGCGGTTCTGGAAGGAATCGTGGACGGTGCGGCAACGGCGGGGTATCACATTTTGCTGTACACCGAAGCATGGAAGAATGCCCGCGCTTCGGCGGCGGGGTTCGCCGATTCGCGCACGGACGGCGTGGTTCTGGTTGCGCCGGACGAAGCGTCCGATATTGTTCCTGCGTTTGTGTCACTCGAACTGCCGATTGTGTTGGTGTCGTCGGCGAGCGTGATTCCCGGTGTGCCGTATGTCACGATTGACAACAGCAACGTGATCGCGCTCGCTATGGAGCATTTGACCGCGCTCGGTCATACCCGCATCGCCTACATCGGGGGCGGCACGGGTCGGCACAATATGCGGGAGCGTTTCGAGGGATTTCAACGGTGGATGCGGTCGCGGAACCTACCCCTGCCCCCGCACTACCTGCTCGGCGATTTAGACCCCGGCGAATCGGATGTCAATACCACCGCTTTGAGCGGGTTGCTCGGTGTAGCGGAGCCGCCCACGGCGGTTCTTGCTTCCAATGATGACCTTGCCATACAAATGATGCAAGTCGCACGGTCGCGGGGCGTTTCGGTTCCCGAACAGTTATCGGTTGTCGGGGTAGATGATATTTTGGCGGCGGCACTGACCACGCCGAAACTGACCACGGTGCGTCAACCGTTGTTTGAAATGGGCAATCAAGCCGCACGGATTCTAACAGACACCATAGAAGGGCGCGAAAATGCGAACGCTGCGAACGTGATTGCTCCCACGCTGGTAGTACGCGAATCTACCGCCGCGCCGTGCCGGTAAGTCAGCCGATTTCTTGGGCGACCGCTCGGCGAAACTCGGAAGGCGATAAGCCGGTTTCGAGAGAGAAATTACGGCTAAACACCGTGAGCGAGGCGAACCCGACCTGCCGCGCAATCTCGCTCAGGTTGGCGTCGGTCGCAGCGATACGGCTTTTCGCTTCCATAATTCGCAAGCGGCGCGTATACAGCGAAATCGTGACGCCGGTTGCCGCCTTGAACAATCGCGCCGTGTGTTCATTGCTTAGTCCGACAAACGCGGCAACGTCGCTTAGCGCAATCGGTGTGTGCAACTGCTTGCGAAGATAGGTTTTGATTTTTTCGGCGTGGTAACGCACGGAACCCGTGTGGAGGGCGGAGTCCGCAGGATGAAACGCGGTTTCTTTCGCGCCGGAAAGATACGCGGCGCGGGCGAAAAGCACGGTTAGCGCGGCGCATAAACCGTGAACGCGAAGGCGGTAGCCCGGTGCGCGGGATTCGGCTTCCGACCGCAAATGAAGGAGCGTTTCGACAAGTGCGGTGTTTTGCGCGGCGGGAAGATGCGTGATTTTCTGCGTGGCGAAATCTGCCCAAGCCGTTAAATCGCTTTGCTCGTCCGGCACGAGAAGCGGCGCATGATTTTGCAACGGTAGCGCGGGCAACAGTTCGGGATCGAAGGACAAGCGAATCACGTGCGAACGGCATCCCGCCGCGTCTGAAACGCCGGAATATCGCTGAACGCACCGGTTCGGCACGGCGATGATGTCTCCCGGTTTCAGAAGTACATCGCCGCCGGTAGCGTTCCAACCGACGATTTGGTGACGGCATTCGCCGTACAGCACGAAAAGCAGTTTGCGCACCGGATTGGCGACGGTGTGAAAGCCGTCCGGGGCAACGTCAACAACCTGTTCGTGGACAACTTGGAAGGGCGCGTTCAGCCCGGTGATTTGATGAAGCGAGTATCCCATGAAAATATCAATCGGCGTTGTGTATTATCAGTTTCGGTTCAGACCTAACGATAAAAATAAAGTTATAATATATCAATGCCCGTTGAAGCGCAACCGTGCTTTGATGCGCTTTGACAAGGAGTAGTACTATGAACCCCGTTGTTCCCGCCGCCGACGCGGCGATTCCGATTATTGATTGCGATATTCATCCGACCGCCGACAAGTACCCGGTTGGCTCGTTTATTCCCGCCGCGTTTCAAGAAGCGTTGCGGCAGGGAATGGGCGGACAGCCGGGGCAGGGCTACGCCAACCCGTTCGGCGTTCAGCGGCGCGACGCGGTTTGCGACGACCCACATCAAACCGCGTCCGACCTGTTCGACCGCTACGGAATCGCCTATGGCGTGTTGCAACCGCCCGGTATCAGCGTCAGTTTGTCGCACAATATCGAAGCCGGAACCGCGAAAGCACAAGCATGGAACGACTGGCAAATCGCGCACTGGCTCGAAGCCGACCCGCGTTTCTTGGGTTCGATTTGCGTCAACATGAACGATGCCGTTTCCGCCGCGAAGGAAATCCGCCGCGCCAAAGCCGCGCATCCGCGCATGGTGCAAGTGTTAAGTTGCGGCGAAAGTTCGGAGTTGTACGGGCATCGCCGCTATTTTCCGGTTTACGAAGTGTGCGAGGAACTGAGGCTACCGTTCGCGCTTCATCCCGGCGCGGAAGGGGCGTTGCGCTCCTCCACTCCGGTCGGGCGACCGAGTAACTACTTCGAGTGGCACACCGGCATTCCGCTCACCTATCAGGCGCACCTCATCAGCATGGTCACAGAAGGCGCGTTCGAGCAGTTCCCCGGTTTGAAGTTCGTGTTGGTTGAAGCAGGGTTTGGCTGGCTC
>JACMIU010000601.1 GCA_014380985.1 Armatimonadota bacterium
GACCTGTAAACGAGATAGAAAATTTCATTATCTTTACCTTTCGGAGCGGTCTTTCGTCTGGAAAGCGTCTCCCGTATTCAACCAGTAGAGGCGGCAGGGCCGCCTCCGAACAAATTTAAGATTTTTAAGCGTAAACCAGATGATCAGCGTTGCGGTTCTTCGCCACACTCATAGCAAGTCCGACGGGGGGCATAATCTCGGCCTCCTCCATGCGAAGTTGCGGTCGGGCGGTCATGGCATCGTTGCTCACAACTTCCCACGTTTCAACCGTCGGATGCGTCACATCGCGGGCCTGTGCCAGGAGGCTGGAATGGGCGCTCTGAATAAGATGCGCCGCCGAAATGATGTCCTCCGCGTTTTCCTGCTGGTCGGCATCGCCCCGTTCGAGGATGGTCTGGGCGCACCCGATGATTAACGCCAGTTCCCGGCACAGTCCGCGCAGGGTTATCTGAGTCGAGCGGGACAGGCTGAGGTCATCCGAATCCTGGGCAACTGCAATCGTGGTATTGTCCGCAGTTTTCCGAAGAACCGTACACTCCTCAATCCGAATCGCGATAAGTTCGAGAGGGTGGGAATTCTGCCGACGCTGCGCGGTTAGACGCACCAGGCAGCGGCCCACCCCAGGCAGATCCATTGGGGCTACACACTCCTGGGAGGTATTTGAAACAGCGGCCTCGTCTAACATGGTGCGAATGGCAACATGGTCCCACTGCGCGGTTCCCAGGGAGAACAACCAACTGCCGTTGCTGACACTGGGCGAAATGCGAAACTGATCGCAGAAGGACCGGTTTGCCGAGCGGATACGGAAGTGGGCATCTACCATCACTTCCGGGCAGGTCTGCGTTTCCCCAGAGTGCGCTGGTTGAACAAACCGCTCTGTTTGTTGGGCGGACGTGAAAGACCGGATGGTTTGCGGACAGATTTCATTATCAGTGCTATACGCCAGGGCTGCTGCCTTCATTTGAGTTCTCCTCGGATGCCATTCTTGCTAACTTCCCATTACGTGGGCTGTTTTGAAAGACTGTGCAAATATTGACAATAGAAGTATAGGCAAATTCACAGCGGGCAACCATTGGGGTTTACCCCTATTTTCGCTTCGTATTTATACGTAACTTGGAAAATGGCGCAGTTCTACTGCAGCTGACCGGCGCGGCGGAAGTATGCTAAGATGAAAGCGTATCTTTGATCCCCATAATGAGGAACCTGAACCGTGGCGATTGACCCCAAGATTTACCGTGAGATGGGCCTGAACGATAGCGAGTACGGGCTGATTGTCGAAACGCTGGGCCGTGAGCCGAACTATACCGAAATCGGTATGTACTCCGTCATGTGGAGTGAACACTGCGGCTATAAGTATTCACGACCTGTCCTGAAGGCGTTCGCGGAGTATAAGAAGGCGCAGGAGAGCGGCGCGCTGGAAAACGCGGGAGTCGTCCCCCTCGGCGATACCGGTTGGGGCGTCGTCTTCAAAATGGAATCCCATAACCACCCGTCCGCCGTCGAACCGTATCAGGGCGCGGCAACCGGCGTCGGCGGCATCCTGCGCGACATCTTCACAATGGGGGCGCGTCCCGTGGCGAACCTCGATTCGCTCCGCTTCGGAACTATCACCGGCGACTCCGACACCGCGAAGCGCAACCGCTACCTGTTTGAACACGTCGTCAAGGGCGTCGGCGATTACGGCAACTGCGTCGGGGTTCCGACCGTCGGGGGCGAAATCTATTTCCACCCCTGCTACAACGGCAACCCGCTCGTCAACGCCATGTCGGTCGGTATCGTGCGCCGCGACCGTATCGCGTCGGCGAAGGCGAGCGGCATTGGCAACCCGGTGCTGTATGTCGGTTCCGCGACCGGGCGCGACGGCATTCACGGGGCGACCTTCGCGTCCGTCACTCTCACCGAGGAGAGCGAGGCGAAACGCGCCAACGTGCAAGTCGGCGACCCGTTCACCGAAAAACTGTTGATTGAGGCGACGCTCGAAGCCCTTGCGACAGGCGGAATCGTCGGGATTCAGGACATGGGCGCGGCGGGTCTCACCTGCGGCACGTCGGAAATGGCGGCGAAGGGCGGCGTCGGCATGGAGATTGACGTACAACTGGTTCCGCGCCGCGAGACGGGGATGACCGCCTACGAGACGATGCTTTCCGAGTCGCAGGAGCGGATGCTCGCCGTGGTGGAGTGCGGGCGCGAAGCCGAAGTCCAAGCCGTGTTCCACAAGTGGGGCTTGAACGCCGCGTATATCGGCACAGTGACGGATAGCGGGCGCGTGGTGGTGAAAGATGACGGCGTGGTGAAAGCCGACATCCCCGCCAAGTCCCTCGCCGACGATTGCCCGACGTACTTTCTTCAAGCCGCCGAGCCGGAGTATATCGCCCGTGTCCAGACCGCCGACCTGACGAAGTTTGCCGAGCCGGACGACTACGGCGCGGTGCTACTCGCGCTTCTCGCGTCCCCGACCATCGCCAGCAAACGCTGGGTTTGGGAGCAGTACGACACGCAGGTTCAGACGCAGACCGAAGTTTTGCCCGGTCGCGGCGACGCGGCGGTTATCGCCCTGCGCGAAGCGAACAATGCCCGCATCGCTTTGACCACCGACTGCAACCCGCGCTTTTGCTACCTTGACCCGTTCGTGGGCGCACAGATTGCGGTGGCGGAGGCGGCGCGAAATATCTCCTGCGTCGGCGCGATTCCCCGCGCCGTCACCGATTGTCTGAACTTTCCCAGCCCCGAAAAGCCGAGCGGCTTCTGGCAGTTCACGCAAGCCGTCAACGGCATGGCGGCGGCGTGCGAAGCGTTCGGTACGCCCGTCGTCAGCGGCAACGTTTCGTTTTACAACGAGACGCCCGACAACGCGATTTACCCGACGCCCACGGTCGGCATGGTCGGCGTGTTCGCGCCTGACGTCATTCCCTGCACACTCGATTTCAAGACCGACGGCGACCTGATTTACCTGCTCCGCCCCGAAGGTAGCGGTGGCATCACCGGGTACGCGGGGAGCGAGTATCTGTCCCTCCAGCACGGGCTTGACGCTGGGAAACCCGCGCTCGACATCGCGGGCGAAATCGCGGTGCAACAAACCGTGCGCGACGCCGTCACGGCGGGTCTTCTGGCGTCCGCGCACGATGCAAGCGACGGCGGCGCACTCGTCGCCATCGCCGAGTCGTGTCTCGCCGGGAACCGTGGCGCGGAGGTTCGCGTCGCCATCGCCGAGTTTTCCGACCCGGTTAGCGGCGCGGATCAACCGTGGAGTGCGATTCTGTTCGGCGAGGCGACAAGCCGGATTATCGTGTCCGTCACCGAAGGCGCGGCGCAGAACGCGCTACTCGACATCGCCGAAGCCCAGGGAATCGAAGCCGTATACATCGGTCAGGTCAAGAAGAACGACCGGCTTGACGTTGCGGGAATCATGGACGTACCGCTAACCGCGCTCCGCGATGCCTACGAAGGCGCGATTCCGCGCTTGATGGACAAGGGGTAGATACCGAAGGTAATGAACAGCGTGGAGAAGCAAATTGACCGCATCTTGTGGGAGGTTTGGGATCCGATTGGCGTCAACGATATACCGGACTTAGCAGGGGGTGAATACCGTGACTATGTGCCGCGCATCTATGACGCGCTGATGCGCGGTGCGTCGGACGACACACTGTGGCTGATTTTGCAAGCCATTGAGAAGGGCGAGATGAACTTGTCGAGCAGGAACAAGCACGGCGCGGGACGGCAAGCCACAATCGCCGCGCTTCGCACGATTGCGCTGCCAAAGCGCGAAAGGTGAACGATTATGGCTCGAAAAGTATCTGCGGTTCCAACAGTTGTGAAAGGCTTCAACGACTACTTCGATAGCGGAGCCGATGTTGCGGCGATCCTTCAGGTGTTCGGCTACACACACCGGGCGGGACGGCTAACGCTCCCGCGTTCCGGGGTTGTGCTTGACTTCATCGCGGAACTCGAACGTAAAATCGAGGTCGGCGCAACGCTTCTCACTCTCACCATCGTCGGGATTTTGCGCCGCACGGGCGACGACCCCCCGCCCGAATAAGACGTTACCGGTGGCGGGCAGGGCGTGTAAACCCGGCGTGATTCGGGTAACGATGTACCGACATACCCGATTCAGGAGATTTGACACGATGTTTACCCGACCGTTTTTTCGCCGTGTGACGGCGGTTATTGCTTTTGCCGCGCCGCTTCACTTGATGGGGTGTGGAGGGGACGACAACAACGATAGCGACATTGTCAATCTGCCGATAGCCTCGCCCTTCCCGCCAGTGACGTTCTCTCCCTCACCCAGCCCGACGCCTACGGCTAATCCGTCACCCGGCACGTCGCCGATTCCGCTTCCGACGCCCGCGCCAACGCCTTCGGTCGCGCCGACACCGCCCCCGACTTCCGGCGAAACGCTCGTGCAGGGCGAGGGCGTGCTGGTATTTACCGACACCGGCGCGGATACCAACGTGCCTACCGACCCGCTTTTCACCGGGAGCGGAGGGGCAACGGCGGGGGCGAAACTCGTTTCTGTCGGCGCGAACGGTAATTCGCTACAGGTCTTTCTGTCCGATATTCGCGGTGGGCAAAGCCGCTCGTTCAGCATCGTTGTGGCGGATCGCACCACGGTCAAGGAAGGTGCGGTCTTTACGCTCAACGGCGTGACCGACCGCGTGATTGACCCGGTGGCTTTCGTGCTTCTGTCGGCGAAACCGGCGTCCGACGCGGGGGATACCGCGCTCAAGCAGTGGCACAGTGCCAGTGGCGGCACGGTTCACGTCGAACGGGTTTCCGGCGGTGTGGCGCGGGTGCGAATCGAGAACGCCCGCATGGTTCCCTACACGGCGGCGCGGCAAAACGGGCAAAACGGCACGTTTACGGTAAGCGGCGCGGCGTTTGTCGCCATCGAGCCGTAGCGGTGTCTGCCCTCGAACAACGCAGCGCGTTGTTCGAGGGCGAAATACGGTATGCTGTCATCAAGCATATCTACCCGCGAAAGGAAAACCGTAATGACAACTCACAACGATGTGTTAGCCCGCGCTCACGCCCTAACCCCCGCGCAGAAAGCCCTGCTCCCGACCGATGCCGACGTTGCTCGCTACCACGAAACTGGCTTTTACAAATCGGGCAGACTGTTCACCGCTGCCGAGATAGACACCGCGCTTGCCGCAAGCGAACGCTTTTACGCAGGCGAAACCGACGACGAGTTCGGCGCACGGGAAAAACTTGCCGCGATGCCGAACCGCTCGTTTGTCCCTGCACTCGGCACGGATTACGGCGTCAAACTTCGCAAGCATGATTTCGCGTCGCTACTCGCGCCGGGACTTGCCGCGCTCGTGCGGCATCCGCTTTTGGGCGCGGTCGCGGCACGGCTCGCCGGGGACGATATTCGCCTGTGGCACGACCAACTGCTTTACAAACCGGTTCAGGAACGGGGCGTGGCGGCGAACGTCGGCTGGCACACCGACCGGGGCTACTGGAAAACATGTGCTTCGACCGATTTGCTGACCGCATGGATTCCGTTCCACGATTGCGACGCCGCGATGGGAACGATTACCATGATTGACGGCTCGCTCCACTGGCCCGACAACACCGCCGACCTGAACTTTTTCAGCAACGATTTGGACGGCTTGGAAAGCAAGTTCAACACCGGCGGCAAGCCGGTGGTGAAAGTCCCGGTGGAACTGCTCAAGGGCGAGGTGTCGTTTCACCACTGTTTGACGATTCACGGGTCAGGGGCGAACCTGTCGAACGCCCCGCGCCGCTCTATCGCGGTGCATTTGCAGAACGGCGCGAACCGCTACGAGGATTACACGTTCCCCGACGGTCGAAAGGGGCATCACGATCTGGACGATCTGGTGCAAAAAAACGCGCACGGCGAACCGGACTACACCGATTCTGTGTTTAATCCGCTCCTCGGTGTGCGGTCGTGAATCAGGCGCGGTAAAATAGATGCGGCGCGGTAGCACCTCGCCCATTCTACGCTTCGCAAGGGTATACCATGACTCGACAAACATTTTTCTCTGCCGCGATAATCGCGTCGCTTCTTGTGCTAACCATCGCCGGTTGCGGTGGTGGGGACGGCGAAACGCAATCAACGGGGGGCGGCAATACAGGTGGCGGTGGCGGTAACCTTCAACCGTCGCCTACCGCCTCCCCCACGGTTGCCCCGTCGCCCACGCCGAGACCGTTTGTGCCGATACCGGGCGAACTTATCGGTGTTCCCGTTCCCGACGCGATTCCCAAGCCGCCGAGCGATTTAATAAACCTTTAATAGCCGAGGTCGGGGCGCACGATATTGCGGAGCGGTTCGCCAGTTTGCAACCTACGAACCTGCTCCACGACCAGCGCGGCGAACCGCGACCAGTACGCGGGCGTTGCACCGCCTAAGTGCGGCGTGAGTATCACGTTGTCGAGGCTCCAGTAGGGCGATTCGGGGGGAAGCGGTTCGTCGGTAAAAACATCCAAACCCGCCCCGGCAAGCCAGCGTTTCTGCAAGGCTTTGACGACCCATGTATCGTCTACCAAACCGCCCCGCCCGATATTGAACAGGTATGTGCCGGGATGCAGAATCTCGATCTCATCCTCGCCGAAAATCCAGCGCGTGTGCGGCGTGAGCGGCAGTGCCAGCACGATAAACTGCGATTCGAGTATCAGTTCGTGATACTGAAGATGCGGCAGGAGAACATCGAAGCCGTCCGCGCCCCGCGAAACGTCGCGCCGGGTTCCTACGGTTCGCATTCCGAACGCTTGACACCGTTTCGCTATCGCCTGCCCGATTTCGCCCGCCCCGACAATGCCCACGGTTTTGCCCGACAGTTCAAAGATCGCCGGGGCGATTCGCTCCCGCGCCGACCAGTCGCGGTTCTGTTGCGCCGCGAAGCACTGCGGCAAGCCTCGCGCAAACGCCAGCATCATGGCGAGAACGTGTTCCGACGCGGCGGCGACATGAACCCCGGCGGCTGTGCAAACAACAGTATCGCCCGCGAAAAGCGCGGGGAACAGTTTGCCGTCTACGCCCGCACTCCAGTATTGCACGAGGCGAAGGTTCGGCATCTGTGCGCGTGAGGCTTCGGAAAGCGAACCGCAAATCACGATGTCCGCGCTTGCCAGCAGGGCGGGATCGGGCGCGGCGGGGTCGGTGAACGATACGGCAACGGTGTCCGCAAGCGGCGCGAACGCTTCGGTTAATGCGCCGGTGAGCGTGGCGGATACGGGCTTGCGTGGGTCAGTGGGTTCGGGGCGCGATAGGCAAAGCAGGTTTAGCGGC
>JACMIU010000602.1 GCA_014380985.1 Armatimonadota bacterium
CAGCGACGTTCCGCCGAGCGTGACCGCGTGATACATCAGCACATCGTCGCCGATTTCCGCCGTTTCGCCAATCACGACGCCCATACCGTGGTCAATGAAAAAGCGGCGTCCGATGGTCGCGCCGGGGTGAATCTCGATACCGGTGCGAAAGCGCGTGTACTGCGACAGAAGACGGGCAAGCGTTTTACCGTGGTGCGTCCAGAGCCAGTGCGCGGCGCGGTGCGACAAAACCGCCCAAAGCCCCGCATACGATAAAACCTCCCACACGTTACGTGCCGCCGGGTCTTTACGGAAAACGGTTTGAATATCTTCGCGGATTCGGGCAAACATAAATCGGTTTGACTTTCGTTGGCGCGGGTATTTTGCCCCGCGTCAACAAATAGCATACACGATAGAACGAACAAAAGTTTCGCACTCTCAAAAAATCGGCGCGAATGTTTCGCACTACTTTTTGGTGAGCATCTCGGTCAACACTTCCGCCCGCTCCCGGTTCCCCGCCGCGTAAAGTTCAAAGCGTTTCTCAACCGGCATTTTGACAAGTTCTATCAACCGTTCCGTCACGGCTTCGCCCGTGGTCGTTGCGGCGATTCGTTCGCGCTCGAACCCGCTGGTCTTTGTTTTGCTGTTGGCAAACGCTTCTTTAAGTGCCGCACGCTCCGATTCCCCAACCGGATCATCCGGCGGCGTTATTTCCTCAATGTACGCGGTCGGAAGCAGTTCGCCCGGCTCGACTTGGACAACGCGCACCAGCCGGTCGCCCTGCATCTTTAGTTTCCACCCATCCAGATTCGACCACGACGAACCGTTGACCCAAACAAGTGTAGCAAGGCACGGCGCGTCGCTCGTCGGGGCGAGAACCGCGTAGAAATCACCGTCTCGGTACAGAGTATCGTCCTCGTCGCGCACGGCGTCGAACAGTTTTTCGGGAACAGCAACCGACGCCGAGCCGCCGGGGAGTGCGTACTTCCCCGCTTCCACGAGCAGAGGGTACGTTTTTTCAAGCGGCTTGGTTGCTTTTTTGGGAACGTCGTCCGCCGTGCCGTTGCGCGTGCCAACGGGCGGGGCGTCCGCAAGTAGTTCAAGAAGCGGCACGGTAGCCGACTTCGCTATTTGTAGCGGCGCGGAAACCGGCTCGAAGCGTAGCACGTAGTCGGGAAGCGTATCGTCTTCGCGCACAATAGGATGCACGAGAACACGGTAATCGCCGTTTGGGATTTCTACCCATTGCTCCGTTGGTGCTTTCTTTATAGAACGGGAATTATCACTTGGCAAAAAGTCGCCGTTGTCCACCAGAACGCGCCCGTGCCGCACCGTGTAGCCAAACTCCCATGACCCGGTTTGCGCGGCGCGTTCGGCGTCCGTCAGGTCACCCGATGTCAGGCGCAGTTGGTAGCCGCCGTCCGCACCCGTAGAAAACGCAAGGAGGTTTCCCGCAAGAAACTCTTTTTCACAGGAAAAATCGTGCCATGTCCAGTCCAGCGGATCATCGGCGCGATGCTTCAAATCGTCGGGATGAAACAGATAAAACGAGGCAACGTCCGTCCCTATGTCAATGACTGCATTTAATTTCACGGTGCGTATCTCCTTGACGAATCCGTACCCGAACCCACCGGCTTACCAAACCGTCCCAATGCGGCGATAGGGATAACGGGAAAACGATGGAACTACGCAAATACCCGCGCACCGCGCATATAGAAGGCTCCGGCTTGCAAAAAGGCGACGCCGATTATGACCGTGTGCCGTTTTTTGACATTGCCGGAAAGCCTTTGGTGATTGAGGAGAAGTTGGACGGCGCGAATGTCGGCGTCTGGTTCCGCGATTCCGGCGAACCGGTGACGCAAAGCCGGGGGCATATTTTAACCGGTGGGGCGGGCGAAGCGCAGTTCGACTTGCTGAAAACGTGGGTGTCGGTGCATCAAGATGCTTTGCGTCGCGCTCTCGGCACACGCTACATCCTGTACGGCGAGTGGCTTTATGCGAAGCATACGGTTTTCTATGACGCCCTGCCGCATTATTTGATGGAGTTCGACGTATTCGACCGTGAAACCGGCGAGTATCTTTCGACCGAGGCGCGGCGCGAGTTGCTGTCGGATACGCCGGTGGTGGCGGTTCCGGTCGTGTACACAGGCGAATTGCGCCGTCTGAAGGATTTGACCGAATTGGTCAAGCCATCGCTCTACAAAACCGCGCACTGGCGGCAGTCGCTCGCGGAAGCGCAGGAGGCGACCGGCGCACGATTCGGCGCGAGCGAAACCGACGATTCCGATTTGTCGGAAGGTTTGTATATCAAATGGGAGGAATCCGGCGTGGTGCGCGGACGATACAAATGGGTGCGCGGGGCGTTCGTGCAAACGATACTCGATTCCGGCACACACTGGCGCGACCGCGTGATCGTGCCGAACGGACTGAAAGACGATGTGGACATTTTCCGGTTATGAAAAAGTCGCCGAATCGGCGGCGAAATGGGGATTGGATGTTGCCGGGACTCGCGCCCTGCGTCGCGTTCGTTGGGCAGTGACGGAGAAGATTCACGGCGCGAACTTCTGCTTCGTGATGGAAAACGGTCGCGTGCACGGACAACCGCCGTCAATGCAAGCATTGCGCGGGGCGAATCGTCGCCGTTTACTCGATGAGAACGAGCCGTTTTTCGGTTGGCAAGCCGTGCGCGAAGCACTCGCTGAAAACTTGCAAAGCGCGGCGGCGCGTTTGCCGGACGCCGAAACGGTGTGCGTGTACGGCGAACTGTTCGGGGGCGGCTACCCACATGAGGGCGTTGCATCCGCGCCTGATGTTCAACCGGTGCAAACCGGCGTCTGGTACGCGCCGGATATTCGCTTCGCCGCGTTCGATGTGGGGGTGACAACGGGCAGGGAACGCCGGTATCTGGACTTTGAGCGGGCGCAAACCGTGCTACGCGCCGCGGGGGTTCCGTGCGTCGCATCGCTGTTTATCGGTACGTTTGAACGCGCCACGGACTTTTCGCCGCGCTTTGATTCCACTATTCCGGCGACATTGGGGCTACCGCCCCTACCGAAGGGTACGAACCTTGCCGAGGGTATCGTGGTGCGCCCCGTGCGCGAAATCGCCGGGCTTCCGGTGC
>JACMIU010000603.1 GCA_014380985.1 Armatimonadota bacterium
AAATTCGCAGAGCGAATGTAGCGAATCGCGCCAACACCGAACAGCGTGAAATCGAATGGCTTGCCGCGAAGTCCCATACGCGATGCAACGAAGCGTTGCCCCGCCGGGAGGGCAAGACAAAAAACAAAAGAAACAAATAAACAAAGTAAAAGTAGTCGAAAGGGGAGTTAAAGTATGTCTGCTGAATTACTGCGCGAGTTAGAGCCGCGCTTGAAAAAATCGATTGAGGCGGCGGCGAACGACTTTGCGACGATTCGCACGGGGCGGGCGAACGCTGCGATTTTGGATCCGGTCAAGGTCGAGTATTACGGGCAACCCGTGCCGATTTCGAGTGTCGCCGTGATTTCGATTCCCGAATCGCGCACTCTACTGATTACGCCGTGGGAAAAGCCGATGCTCGGCACGATTGAGAAAGCGATTATCAAGGCGAACTTGGGGCTAAACCCGCAGAACGATGGGCAAAATGTACGCGTCAATATCCCCGCGCTGACCGAGGAACGCCGTAAGGATTTCGTGAAGCAGTTGTCCAACAAGTTGGAGTCGGCGCGAATCGCGCTTCGTAACCTGCGCCGCGACGCGATGGACGCCTTCAAGAAAGACGACAGCAATACCGAGGACGACATCAAGCGGGCGGAAAAAGACGTGCCGAAACTGCTGGATAAATACGTCGCCGAATTAGAGGCAATGGCGAAAGTCAAAGAAGCCGAACTGCTGGAAAACTAAAAACATTTCGGCGCGAACAAATCGGTTCGCGCCGAAATCGCTTGACACGACGCCCAACCCTTTGATATACTCTGCGTGGCAAAGTAATTTAAGGAGCCGTAAAACGCAAATGCTTTTCGCAAAAGCCCTAACCCCCCCCGTCAATACCCCGACCGTGCCGTTCACCCCCGGCGAAATATCCGCCCTCGGAATAGACCCCGACCGCGTTCCCGCGCACGTCGCCGTGATCATGGACGGCAACGGTCGCTGGGCGCGTGACCGGGGAATGCACCGTTTGTGGGGACACAAGGAAGGCTACAAAACCGTGCGCCGCGTCGTGAAAGCGGCGGGCGAACTCGGCTTGGAGGTGCTGACGCTGTATGTGTTTTCGGCGGAAAACTGGAAACGCCCGAAGCACGAAGTCGAGGGACTGATGCACCTGATTGAAGCGGCGGCGCGGAACGAACTGCGCGAACTCCACGCGAACAATGTGCGAATGCGCTTTTCCGGTCGAATCCACGAACTGCCCGAATCGCTCCGTGACGCGCTCCGATACGACGAAGAATACACCGCCGGTAACACCGGCTTGACACTGAACCTGTGCATCAACTACGGCGGGCGCACCGAGATTCTGGACGCCGCCAAGCGGCTGGTGGAACGCGCCGCGAAAGGCGAGATTACCGCCCGCGACGTGACCCCCGAAGTCTTCGCGGGTTGCCTGTATAATTCCGACCTGCCCGACCCCGACCTGATGATTCGCACGGCGGGTGAGATGCGCGTCTCGAACTACCTCCTCTGGCAAATCGCCTACGCCGAACTGCACGTGACGCAAACGCTGTGGCCCGACTTTGACCGCGAACACTTAGTCGCGGCGATACAGGACTATCAGGGGCGCGTCCGCAAGTTCGGCGGATTGCCGACGAAGTAACTATCGGCGCGGTAGAATGTGTTTATGATGCCAAATGTACCTGCCGACATTCCACGGAAGAAGTTCACGCGGGATGAATGCTTTGCTATCGTGGAAAAAGGTATTTTGGATGGGAAGCAGTTTGAGTTGCTTGATGGCGAAATCATTTTCAAGGTAGACTGTTGCCGGAAGCACATCACCGTGTCAACCCTGATCCTCACCGTTTTGGCGCAACATTTTCTGTCCCTGAACCTGATGACTCGTGCCGATGTTGAAATCGGACGATATGATAAGCACAACGACCCAGAGCCGGACTTGTCGGTATTGCGACACCCGATAGCGCACTATGTTGACAGAGGCATCGAACCGGCGAGCGACGTTTTGCTGGCGGTTGAACTGTCGGTTCTCACGCTGGAACTGGACAAAACCGTGAAGGCGAATCTATACGGTAAGCATGGCGTCCGTGAATACTGGATTGTGGACATCGAAAAACGTCAACTCATCGTTCACCGCGCCCCCGACACCGAGAACGGCGGGTACTCCGACATTCAAACCTACGCCGAAACAAACACCGTTTCACCGCTCGAAAAGCCTGACGCCGTTATCCGCGTCGCCGATTTGCTCCCGTAAACCATTATGCCACGAGTCGAAAGTTCTATTTTAATCCACGCGCCGCGAGAGCGCGTGCTCGCCGTTGCCCGCGATAATGCCGCGTTCCCGGAGTTTATGGCGGACGTCAAATCGCTTGAAGTCACCGAAACGTCGCCGGATGGCTTGCGCATCGTGTCCGATTGGGTCGGCGTCGTGCAGAAGTTCGGTATCACCGTGCGCTGGACAGAGGAAGACGTTTGGGACTTGGACGCGGGAACCTGCACTTTCCGTCAGACAAAAGGCGATTATGACAAGTTCGATGGCGTGTGGACGTTCACCGGCACGGGTGACGCCGAAACGCGTTTCGATTCGTTCCTCGATTACGAACTGGAGATTCCGCTCGTCGGCGCGTTAGTGAAAACGCTCGTCCACAAAATCGTGCAAACAAACCTCGATTCCACGCTTTCGGCGATAAAGGCGCGCAGTGAAAGCAGCGACTGACCCGACGCGGCGCAAACTCCTGCGGCGTGTTCTGCTTCGCGGGGGCGCGGTCGGCGTCGCCGGTCTTTGGGGTTACGCCGGGCTTTGGGAGCCGAATCATCCGGTTGTCGAAACCGTTTCGGTTACATTGCCGAACCTGCCACCCGCGTTTCACGGCGTTCGTGTCGCCTTCCTGTCTGACCTGCACCTGCAACCCGCGTTCCGCGCCGAACGTCTCGCGCCCACGCTTGCTCTTCTTACCTCCGCGAAGCCGGATGCCGTTTTGCTCGGCGGCGACTATTGCAACGGAACCCTCGGCGACCGCGAGTACTGGCTCGAAGAATGCGCCAACGCCTTTCGCGCCGTATCCGTGCCGCTCGGCATTTTCGCCGTGTTCGGCAATCATGATTACCCGGTGTCGCCGTTTGACCCGCCGCGCCGACCGTGGCGAGACGCCGGAATCGTGCCGCTCCACGACGAAGTAGCGGAACTGACACGGGGCGGCGAACGGGTTTTCGTGGTCGGTCTGCGCTCGACGCTGATGCGCCCCAGCCGGATGTACCAACTTTCACTCACCCTGCCGACCGGTGCTACAAAAATCGTCTGTCAGCACGAGCCGATGTTTGTTCCGCATATCGCGGGTTGCGGGGGAAGCGTGATGCTGTCGGGGCATACGCACGGCGGGCAAATCGTGCTTCCGTTCGTGGGCGCGCCGGTTCTGCCGCCGTACAGCAACGGCTACCGCGCCGGATTGTATCGCCGCGAATCGGAAATGCCGCTATACGTGACACGGGGCGTCGGCGTTTTACCGCCTCTGCTACGTTTTCGCTGTGCGCCGGAAGTGACGATTTTAACGCTACTGCGCGGCGATGCGTAAACCGTTCGACCACCAAACGTTAGTGAATAACGCAGTTAGCAGTCCGCTATCTGGCACGGGCGAAGTGGTGCGAAGCGTGTGTAGCGCGACCGAGGAGGTTTCGCCAACGAACACCAGAGAACCACTCGGCGGGTCGCCGGAGACGGTCGAAGAACGTGCGGGCAAAATCGCCCGTACTAAAAATCGTTGCGCGGTCGGTTCCAAACGGTACGCTGCCTCCGCCGCTTCTGCGCCGACCTGCAAAATCCGGTTTCGAGTTGTTGCCGAATCCTCGCCTTGCACGAACGGAAGTAGGATTTCCAGTTGCACCTGCCGGTTTTGCAGATTCGCTTGTGCCGCCGTGACGGTGTACACACCGCTACGCTGGCGAATTAAGCCCTCCATCAACGAAGGCTTGGGAGTCGCGCCCGTGTCCGCTTTTGCGACGCCGGTTGCGGCAAGCGAACCTTGCACGGGGGCGGCAATCGGAGCGTCGGGAGGTTTAACCGATTGCGATACCGCGCTCACGTCAGGTTTTGATGAATTCTCCTCCGGGTTTTCGGTGTTGAACGCGAAGAAAAGAAACGCTCCCGTGACCACGACGAGCAAACCAACCACAGAACCGACGGCGATAAGTAAGCGCGTCATACCCTCGGAACGACCGGGAGGAAACACGCGGTCCAGCCATTCGATGGTGCGCTCCGCGCTGATGCGCTCGGCGGACGGCGGCGATTGTGCGGGAACAATGGCTTGCGTTGACGCGGGAAGGCGTGCCGTCCGGTCGGTCGCAAGCGACGCGGCGGAAAAGTTACCGGTCGCGGTGGCGCGTTTCGCGGCAAGCAACACATCATGCTTTTCGAGAACGCCGTACAGATTCGGGTTTCGCTCCAACGCCATATGATACCAATGCAGGGCGTCATCGGTTTTGTCTTGCGCGTGGTAAATATCGCCCAGCAAAGCATAAGGGGAGGGGGACGCGGGCGAACGCCGCACGGCATCGGTGCAAACTGCGACGGCTTCTTCCCATTGCCCGCGTGTTTTCAGGAGTTGCGCCCGCGAAAGAAGCGGTGCGATAAGGGCGTCGTCGCTCTGTGCCGGAAATACACCGGTAGCGAAACGTGATTTCGTGTTTTTAGGTATCGCCGTGCTTGCCATTGCTTGCTTTCCGTGCCAGCGTCAATGCCGTCCCGTGTGACCAAAGCCCCCCGCGCCCCGCGTGGTCGGCGGTAGTTCATCCACTGCCTCCCAAGCCACCTGCATAACCGGCGCGATCACTAACTGTGCAATGCGATCCCCTTGACTAACCGAAAAATCATCCGTGCCGTGATTGGCTAAAATAATTTGAACTTCTCCCCGGTAATCGGCGTCCACTGTACCGGGACTGTTTGCAACAACTATGCCGCGTAGTGCGAGGCCCGAACGGGAGCGCACCTGCGCCTCGTAACCGTCCGGCACGGCTATCGAGAAACCGGTCGGAATAACCGCCCGCCCCCCGGCGGAAACCGTCACCGTGTCCGCGTTCGCCGCGTAAATATCCATGCCCACCGCGCCCTCGGTTTTATACAACGGTAGGGGAACCTCCACAGTTCCCGGCACTCGGCAAATACGCACGGTTAAAGGGTTCACAACTTCCATTATACCAAATTGTGAACCGCTTCGCCTTATGCCGAAATGAGCTTGCTCCGCTCTTCCGACGTCATTTCCTCGGTCTGCTCCGTGGGAAGCGAGAAGTGGAATGTGGAACCCACGCCTACTTCCGATTCGATCCACATCGTGCCGCCGTGGAAGTTGACTAAGTTTTTCACTAAGAACAGACCGATACCCGTACCGCCGATGGTGCGCGTGTCGCGGTTATCCACGCGATGGAATCGTTCGCCCATTTTCGACAAATGCTCCGGCGGGATTCCCATGCCTTGGTCGGACACTGCGAACTCCACCACCTCCGGCGACATCATTTTCGCCTTCACGGAAACATTGCCCCCGTTCGGCGAATACTTGAGCGCGTTCGACACCAAGTTGGCGATGATTTGCTCCACCTTATCGCCGTCGGCGTGGATAATCGCGGGAACCTCCGGCGCAATCTCGAACGAAAGCGTGTGATTTTCTTTTTTGCTCGTGGACGATTCTTGAATCCGCATCGCCGTTTCCACGGTTTTTCGCACATCCACTTCCGTGACGTTGAGATCAAGCGCGTTCCCGGCTTCGATACGCGAAACGCTCAAAAGGTCGTCAATCATGCGTTTCAATCGGTCGCACTGCGTATCAATGATCTCGTAAAACTCGTGCCGCATCTCCGGCGGAAACGAATCATCGTTATCATCTACCAGCGTAGAAATAAAGCCTTTAATCGAAGTCAGCGGGGTACGCAGTTCGTGGGACACGGTGGAAACAAATGCCGATTTCATTTTGTCCACGTTCTTAATCTGCGTAATATCGTTAATAATGATTGCCGTGCCGATGGTGTCGCCGCTTTCGGTGCGAACCTGCGCCGTCTCCATTTGAAAAACGCGGCTCGAACCGTCGTCGGCGTCTTGGTCGGGAAGCGTCAACTCCTCGGCAGTCTCGGTATCTTCGACGAGCGAGCGGCGAATCATTGCCACGGTTTCTTCGTTTTTGATGATTTCATCGTAGGTTTTACCGCCGCCGATTTCGTCACGCTTCAAGCCGAATACGCGCAGAGCCGAGTTGTTCATCTGCGCGATGCGCCCCGATTTGCCGACCATAATCAGCCCCATCGAAAGCGATTCGATGGTTTCAATCACTTCGTCGCGCTCACGCTCGATGACGCGAACCGACTCCGCCATGTTGATAATCGCCGCCGTGTTTCGCGCCATGCGATTCAGGAGTTGAATATCCTCCTGCATAAACACGCCACCGAAACGTTTGTTGAACACGTACAAAATCCCGATGGTACGGCTCTCGATAACCTTGTTGGTTTCGTCGTCGTGCTTCTGCACAATCAGCGGGGTGCAAAGCGCGTTCTTGACGCCAAGCGACGACAAGTTCTCGCGCAGAGCGCGTTCGTCAGTATCCGCGTCGTAAATAATCTGCTCTCTGCCCGTTTTGAAGCACTCGCCCGCCGCCGTTCCTTCGATGGGAATGCGGAAGCCTTTCACTTGATCGTCTTCGAGACCGTGCGCGGGCGGGTCGGAAAACAGTTCGTTGGTTTCCGGGTCATGCACCAAAAACATACACTTGCTCGCCTGCGTAATCATGGCGATACGCATCATCATCCGCTTCAGGGTTTCCTGCATTTCGGAGATTTCGGACGCGCCTTGTTGTTGATTTTCGCTCGCCTCCTGCACCTTTTGCGCCAACGCTTTGTTTTCATTTTCAAGGCGTGACACACGGGTATTGCGTTCTTCGAGTTCGTTCTCTAATTTGCGGAGTTTCTCCTGAAGCGTTTCGATGCTAATTTCGCCAAACGACATTACGACGGGGAACCTTTCTGTGCGATTGCCGCCAAATAAAAAATTGCGGCAAACGAAAAACCATCTACAATCGGTATTATACAGCGTTCCCGGTCGGGGCGTCAATCAAACGGGCGGGAGTGCGGGACGGCTAAAGCGGCGTAGCAACCCGTATACCCATACGCCCGTGTACAGCAGAAACGCGACAATATAGATGCCCGTCGCGCTACCGAGGGTATGCGAACCGCCGATATTCGCCGTGTAAACCTGTTGTGTCACCCCCGCGAGCAGAGCGAGCGTCGCCGCGCCGAACGCATAAATACGGTCGGCGAAGTAGCGAAGCGTTGTTTCGCGTCGCTCCGGTGCGAGCCAATACTCCTTGTCCGGCAGGTTGATCATGTCGTCAGGAATGACGCGAATTAGAGCGGGCAAAAGAAGAAACAGCGCGGAAATCACTGCGGTCATCACCCATTGCCCGGCGACGAACGCTTCGCGTGGCATGAAGCCGTCGGCGCGATTATTCGTGCCGAAGTGCGACGCGACCGTGGCGGGAAGGAGCGGGGAAAGTATCAGTATCTGCCCCGCGCTCACCGCGACACCAACTAGTAAAACCCCAAACGCCATCGGAAATCGTTTCATATTCATTGCTCCTGTCGTGACTGACACGCGAACGTCGCCACGGTTGCCAACGCCTTAGATGCCGACCCACGCAATGCCCTTACCGAATGTGATCACGGCGACCCAATACCAACGCACCCGTCACTGCGGTGACGGGCACAACTCGAATGTTTTTTGAGCATCGTCTCGTTTCCACATAAACACCTGCGTCACAGAGCCATCTTCATTCTGTCGCAACTCCGACAGCTTCATACCCGCTTTTCGTAACACGTTTTGCGAAGCAAGATGCTCCAATGCAACCGTCGCCATGATGCGCGGTAGTCCAAAGGTTTCAGCACCCCAAACGAGTGCTCCGCGAGCCGCTTCCGTCGCCAGCCCACGCCCCCAGAACTCCCGTTTCAGCGCATACTTGAGCTCTGGGTTTTCCTGACCATCGGGGTGAACAATGCCGCAAAACCCGATAACCTCGTCCGTCGCCCGCTCAACTAGTGCCATCATGCCGTATCCACGAACGGCATAGTTATTGTGTGTCACCTCAACCCACTTGTGGCACAACACCCTATCAAGAGGCTCACCATCACCTACCCAGCGCATGGCGTCCGCATCGCCGTAAACTGCATAAAGCGCGTCTTCGTGCTCTACAGTGAGCGGGCGGGCAAAAAGGCGGGAAGTTTCAAACAAAATGAGTGACATAATGATAACAGCATAACTTTCTGATTGTATGATGGCACGATCGTTCGCCGCCGCCACAACAGCACTCGGAGCGGAAGCGTTGTCATGTGTTGGTCATATCCCAACCCGCGCCACGCCCTGCCCGAACGTGAGCAGAATCACGCCGGAAGCCGTTTCCACCCCCTGCGCGTCGGCGGTAGCGGAAAGGGTCGCCGTCACAGTGTTGGTAGATTGGCTCACGTTGTCGCGTTCGGTGAGCAAGGTAAACAATCGCTTGGCGTCGTCGCCGGACACGCGCACCGCGCCGAGCGGTATCTCGTCACCGGTGCGAACGTAGCGGTCGGTGTCGCCGACGCGCTCAAAAACGAGACTGCCGGACGCGGGGCGAAGCGACGGTATGACCACGGTTCGCGTCGTGCCGGGAACCACACCCGCACC
>JACMIU010000604.1 GCA_014380985.1 Armatimonadota bacterium
CAAGCAGGACTTAGAGTTTCTGGAGCAAACTTGGGCGCAGATTAAGGCGAAAGCGTCGGTGACGCCCGCGCCGAACTTAGTGTATCAAGACCTATCGCTCCTGTTCCGCATTTTGCGCGATACGTTCGGCGTGGATGTTGACCGGCTCGTACTCGATTCGGCGGACGATTACCGCAAGGCGCACGAACTGCTGGACTTTTTCGGACCGACCCTGAAAGACCGCGTTCATCTCTACGACGGCGAGAAACCGCTGTTCGAGCAGTTCGGCATCGAGCAGGACATTGAGAAACTCTTAAAGCGGCGCGTTTGGCTGAAATCGGGCGGCTATTTGATTATTGACCAAGCCGAAGCGTTGGTGGCGATTGACGTCAATTCCGGCAAGTTTACCGGCTCGTCGTCCGGTTTGTCCGATACGATTGTGCAGACGAACCTTGAAGCGGTGGCGGAAATCGCCCGGCAACTGCGCTTGCGCGATTTGGGTGGCATCATCGTGCTTGACCTGATTGATATGTCGAACCCGAACGACCGCAAAAAGGTCGAAACGGCGTTCGAGAACGCTTTGCGGAAAGACCGGTCGCGGTGCAAAATCTCGCACTTGTCGAACCTCGGTTTGATTGAGATGACGCGCAAACGCACCGGCGAAACTGTGAACGAGCAGATGAACGAAGCATGTCCGTACTGCAACGGTTCGGGCAAAATCGCGTCCCCGGAGTCGGTGGCGATTGAAGTGACGCGGGACTTGCGAACACTGGTGCGGGTGCAACCGACCGCCGAAGCGTTTCTGGTGACGTGTAGCCCGTCGGTCGCGGCGTACCTTGTCGGCGACAGCGGCGAGGAAATCGAGACGCTGGAGCATTCGCTGGAGCGCGGTATCTATGTCCGGTCAAGCGAGGAACTGCACCAAGAAAAATACGAGATTGTCGGCGGGCGCATGGACGATTTCGACCGCAAGCATTTAGCTGTCAAGCGCGGGCAAATCTTGGATGTCGCGGTGAAGCGAAACGCACTTGTCGCCCCGCCCGACGCGACCGGGTTCACCGAAACCGGACTGCTTGCCGAACTGCCGCAGGGCGCGAAGTTCGTCGGGCAGTCGGTGCGCGTGCGCCTGACGAAAGTACAACGAAGTCTGGTGATTGGTGAGCCGATGGGCAAGGGAATGGGACCCGTGGGAACCGGAAGTAGCGTGCCGACCGCGCCCGACGACACGCCCGCGCCCCCAGAACGGCTTCGGCAGGAGCGTCGCCCGCCGCAACAAAATCAGGGTGACAGTCGCCCGCAACAAAATCAAGCAACGACGACTACACCGGCGCAGGCAAGTGGGGACGCGAAAACGGCGCGTCCCCCCCGGCGTCGGCAGGGCAAGCGCGGCGACTCCGCGCCCGCTTCCTGATGTGGTAACGGCGCGAAATACGGGTACACAACAAGCGCGGCGGTGAAAACTGCCGCGCTTATCTGTTGAAAATCGAATAGAAGGTTCAAAGATAAAGGAAAATGTCCGTAGAAGATCGCAACCAAGAGAATACTGAGGAATTGGAAAAGGTTTATCCTAACGATTCGATTAATGAAGTGCTTGCCTTGCTCAACCGCGTGGTCGCCGCCGCTGTTACCTCGATTGTAGTTGCCGACCCGCATCTGCCGGATTGCCCGATTGTGTACCATAACCCGGCGTTTGAAGGGCTTACCGGCTATAGTTCGGCGGAAATTGATGGTAAAAACTGCCGATTCTTGCAAGGAAGCGACCGCGACCAAGAAGCGGTGGCGGAACTTCGTGAGGCGATACGCGCCGAAAAATCGTGCTTTGTTACGCTACGTAACTACCGTAAGGACGGTAGCCTATTCTACAATGAATTGGCGATGTCGCCGGTGTTTGACGTAGCGGGGAAACTGACTCACTTTGTCGGGGTTCAAAGCGACGTCACGAAGCGCAAGGATGCCGAACACGAACGTGACGTCTTGCTTGCCCAACAATCGAAAGTTGCCGAGACATTACAACGTGCTATGTTATTGGGGGGCGAAACCACCCCCTCTCCCGGTTGGCAATTGGCTACGCAGTACGAACCGGCGCAAAGCGAGTTGAAAATCGGCGGCGACTTTTTCGATACGTTCGCGCTTACCGAAAACAAGCTCGCGCTGGTCGTGGGTGATGTTACCGGGAAAGGCTTGGCGGCGGCGCGGCACACGGCAGAGGTCAAATATGCCCTGCGCGTTCTGCTCCGCGAGTACAGCCAGCCTGCGCCCGCCCTGTCGCGCCTCAATAACTTTCTGCTCGAATCGCAACGTCTTGACGACCGCGATCAAAACGCGCTCGTGTGTGTCGCCGTGGCAGTGGTGGACACCGCAACCGGCACGGGCGAACTCGCGTCGGGCGGCATGGAACCGATGCTACTTCTCAACAACGGCGAAGCAAAATCGGTTTCGCCGGTGGGAGTTATCTTGGGGGTCAGTAAGGAAGCACATTACGACTCCGCGCCGTTTACTCTTGCGGAAGGAGACACGCTGATTCTGGTCACAGACGGCGTCACCGAGGCGCGTAGTAAAGACCGGTCGTTCTTCGGCTACGATAGCTTGGTCGAGAGCGCGACAAACGCGGCAACATCGAATGCCACCGTGGAAAGTATCGGTGAAGCAGTCATTACCGCCGCGAAAGAGTATGGCGGCGGCTCGGCGGGGGACGATATTTGTATCTTGGTGGCGCGGCGTACCCCGTTGTAAGCCGCGCCTCGCGCTTTATTTTTCGCCAAGCGAAACATCGGTGAACGGAATGCGCCCGTCGCCGGTCATGGGGGCTTGCCCGTCCCATTTGGCAATCGCTTTGCGGCGCAGTTCGATTTTTTTGAGTTCCAACGCCTTGCCGCCCGATTCGGCTAAAAGCCGGTTGACCTCCGCTTCCTCTTTCGCTTTGGTGCGAATCGTCGCGGCGTCCACCTGTGCGCGTTTCAGGGCGACCTGCGCGGCGTCAAGTTCGGTTCGCGCCCCGATACGTTCGTCCACCTTGCGCTTCACCTCGTCGGGCGGATACACCTCGCCGAGAAACACATCGTCCACTGTGATGCCCCAACCCGCAAGTTTCGGCGTGATTAGTGCCTTTACCCGTTGCCCGAACTTTGCCCGCTCCTTGCTCGTGAGTTCAAACACCGACCGCGTTCCCGAAACCGTGTTCGTCGCCCAATTCGTCGTGGGGCGGATAAACTCACGTTGAATCGTATCCATGTCGTTCGTGCCGAAGTTGTCGTACACGGTTTGCACGTTCGCCGGGTCAACGTGATACGCGACGGTAACGTCTACTGGCAGAATCGCGCCTTCCGATGTGGAGCAGGGAATCGAATCGTCGCCGCTCTTTTCGCCTTCGTTTGCGGCACGTGTGTAGGTCGCGCTTCGGATGTTGGTCGGATACAGCACCAAGCGTTCGTGCCACCCGACGCGAATCACCTGCGGCGTGAGAATCTGCTGTTGTTTGCCGGATTCGCCACTAAACTTCACGCCGACCTGCGCAGGCGGAATCTCGCGGGCGCACCCGGTTAAAAGCGCGGAAGCGACGATGCCGAGCGCGATCATGCTAAATCGTTTCATTGTTTCTCTCCTTGCGTGTTCGCCACGGTTGCCGCCCGCCTTGCCGTCATCGCGCCCCCGTCCAAAACCAGCGTTTGCCCCGCGCCCGACCGGATTTCCGGCAGATGTCCGTCCCACTTTTCAATCGCTTCGCCGTCGGCTTGCAGGCGCAACTGATTCAAGCCCTGCTCCTTCGCCGTCGCCGATGTAATGCGTGTCGCGTCGTTTTGTGCGCCCGCGATGACCACGTTGGTTTTGCGTGCTACCTCGGCGATCTGCCCGCGAAGAAGCGCGATTTCGTATTCGGTATACTGATTGACGCGCCGGTTGATTTTGTCTTTGGTTTCGGCGGC
>JACMIU010000605.1 GCA_014380985.1 Armatimonadota bacterium
CCGGCGTTCGTGGTCGCAATCACGAAATCCGACACCGGCAAGCCATACGTCGCCGCGAGCGTCAGGATTTGTGCCGCCAGAAAAACGTCAATATCGAGCGGAGCCGGTTCATTCACGCTTCGGACTTGCGCCCATAGTTCGGCGGTGCAGAGCATCGCCCGTGTGTTTGTCGGCATATAACGCGCCCGCAATTTCATCAAATCGAGACACACAATATTTTCGCTTTTCTCGGAGCGGAGCAGTTCGCGGCGCACCTCGTAATCCGCGACTTCGGGAACATAAACCACGTGACCGGCGGCGTCCATTTTGCGAAGCCACGACCGGATGGCAAGCGTTTCGACGGTCTTCTGCGGCGAACTGAGCAGGGCGAGCGGCTGTGCGTCCAGCACGATGCGCTTCATCGGCAAGCCGTCCGGCACAGGCGAATTCGCTTTGCTCACCGGGGAACGTTCCCGATGGAGCGCATCCACCAGAACGCGCACCGCCCGTTCGTCGCTTGCCTTCGCGCCCGCGCTCATGGTGTCAAACGCCGCTATATCCTTGCTCCATTGCGCGTTTAATCTTGCCCGTGCCTCGTCGGTTTCGCGCTGTGTCGGCTCGCGGTATGGCTCGCTGACAAAGCGGAACAACGCCATCTGCGCTATCTCCTCCGGCGTTTTACCGGTTTGTGCGGCGTAGTCGCGCACTTTTTTAAGCAAATCCGGCGATACGTCATCCCAACTCATTAGCACGGCTCCTTATTCTGTCACCGGTATTGTATCCGATTTGTCCGTGGGCGATTTTCCGTCGCCTCGTTCGCACAAAAATTACCCCGCGTTGCCGGGGACAAACGCGCACAAAAGAACGTATTATGCGGTATCCTATCGGTATTCCAAACGCCCCCGTAGGCAAAACCCGCGCCGGAGAAAAACCATGTTCGACTTTTTGCAATCCTACTTTCAGTCCGCCTTTACCGACACCTGCGGGTGCGTCAGCACCGTCGCCGACCTGTTTGTTCGTGCGTTCGGCGAAAACGACGAACGCATTATTTTCCTGCTACTCGCCGCCGTCGCCTCGGTTATCGCCTACGGTATTCACGAGTTCGGTCACGCTTGGATGGCGGACAAACTCGGCGACCCGCAGCCGCGCAAAGACGGGCGCGTTACCCTCGCCCCGTGGGGACACATTGACCCACTCGGCTTCTTAGTGACTATCGCGTCCTCGCTAATCGGCTTCCCGCTCGGATGGGGCAAGCCGCTCCGAACCGACCCCGAAACCTACTCCGTTCCGCGCAAAACCGGAATCATTCTGGTGGCACTCGCCGGACCAGTGATGAGTTTCCTCGGCGCGGTCGCGGTGTCGTTCCCTGCGCGGTTCCTTCTCGCTTACCTTCAGGAGAACGGCAATAACCTCGACCCGTGGCTGGCAATTACGCTGGTTGTAACCTGCCTCGTGATGATTTTCACCGTGCTAATCTCGGTGTCACTGTTCGTGTCCAACCTGCTCCCGCTTTCGCCGATGGACGGTGCGCACGTGGTCGCCGCGCTTCTGCCCGCCGACCTGTCGCTCGTTTATGTGCGCCTGATGAAGCGATACGGAATGTACATTTTCTTCGCGCTTACCGCGTCGAACGTGCTAAGCGACTTCCTCGCACCGATCATCATCAAACTGTTTCTGTTCCTGATGGGGTTATAAACAAAAATGTTTGACGGCACTTGGACTACCGAAATCTGGACGTGGCGCATCATGCTCTTCGTTTCCATTATCGTCTCGCTTTCCGTGCACGAGTTCGCGCACGCAAAGATGGCGGACTATCTGGGCGACAACACGCCGCGCAGTCAAGGGCGCGTCACGCTCAACCCGCTCGCGCACTTAGACCCCATCGGGTTTTTCGGAATCGTTTTGATGACGTTCCTCGGCTTCGGGTTCGGGTGGGGCAAGCCGGTCGAATACAACCCGCTTGGCAACAAGAAAACCACGCTTCGCCTCGGCAAGTTTCTCGTGGTGGCGGCGGGACCGTTCTCGAACCTCGTGCTTGCCGTGGTGTTCGGCTTGCTGATTCGCTTCGGCGCGTTCAACTTCGACCCGGAGTTCACGCTTGTGTTTGCCAAGTGGTTCTTGCGTGTGAATCTCGGCTTGATGATGTTCAATTTGATTCCCGTGCCGCCTCTTGACGGCTCGAAGATGATTCTGCCATTGTTCCCCGGTCGCGCCGCTGAAAACATGGAACGTAACTACATGAAGTGGGGCTTTATTCCGCTTGCCGCACTGATATTGCTCGGCATCCCGCAGTGGATTCTGCCCGCGCCGATTGAAGCGATGCGACACTTTCTCACCGGCTTACCGGCGTGGTAAAACAGTAGGCATGGATACCATCGTTCCCAAGAAACGTCTGCTCTCCGGGATGCAACCGACCGGAGCCGGAAAACTGCATCTCGGCAACTACGAAGGCGCACTTAAGGCGTGGGTCGCCTTGCAAGACCGCTACGAAATGTTCTGCTTCGTCGCCGATTGGCACGCGCTCACCACGCTCGCCGGAACCGGGCAAAGCATTGTCGCCGACGCCCGTTCCATCGCCCTCGATTATCTTTCCGCCGGACTTGATCCCGAAAAATGCGCGATTTTCCTGCAATCGGAAGTGCCGCAACACGCCGAACTGTTTTTGCTTTTGGGAATGCTGACACCAGTTTCATGGCTCGAACGGGTTCCGACATACAAAGAACGGCGTGAAATCGTAGCAGAGCGCGAAGGCGGCGAAGCGGGCGTGTCGTTCGGGTTGCTCGGCTACCCGGTTTTGCAAGCGGCGGATATTCTCGTCTATCGCGCCCATTCGGTTCCGGTCGGCAAGGATCAGGCGGCGCACCTTGAACTGTCGCGGGAGATTGCCCGCCGCTTTAATCACCTGTACCAGACTGATCTGTTTCCCGAACCGCAGGCGTTGATCTCGGAGGACACCGGTACACTTATCGGACTGGATGGGCGCAAAATGAGCAAGTCGTATGACAACGCCATCTACCTGACCGATACGGCAGACGACATCAACGCGAAAATGAAAAAAGCGTTCACAACGCCGACGCGCCAACGCATGAGCGACCCCGGCGTTCCCGAAGGTTGTTCGGTGTGCCAACTGCGCCGGCTATACGATCCTGAAGGCTATACGGTGCAGTGGGAAGAATGCCGCGCCGCCACCCGTGGCTGCGTTCAGTCGAAAAAGGAAACCGCCGATATTCTAAACGCCGCACTCGAACCGCTCCGCGAACGCCGCAAACTGTACGCGGACGACCCGGCGCAACTGGATAGGATTCTGGCGCAGGGCGCGGAAAAGGCGCGGGACACCGCCGAAGCGACTTTGCGCGAAGTGCGTAGACTGATGAAGTTGGTTTAGCGGGGGCGGGCAAGTTTTCGATAAAGCGTTATGTGCATCTTTATTTCCGTCGTCGTTCCGGCGACGACGCCCGAAACCGAACTACGTACCGTGATGAACGAGTTTTTGATGGGTTGCCGACCGTGCGACGATCCGGTTTTAACTGACCGGTTGGCGGTAGGGGAACGGGCGTTTTACACCACCAAAGGGCATTGCAGTTGCGGTACGTTGCTTGCCTCTCAGCGAAACCCTGCGGTTCAGCAAGCCAAGGACGCCGCGCAGATTGCTACCGACGAAGCGAAAAAGCGCAAAGCCGGTTGGAGCGAAACTCGAATCATGCGCTGGCGGCAAGAGCGCGAAGCCGATTTAGATAAGCGCGAGGAACAAGCCGAAATACGCGGACAGGGCTACGGCGAAATCGCCCGGTTTATGGACTTCGTTCGGGCAATACTTAATCGCGGCATCGCGCCGTGTGTCGGCTTTTACCATCGCACCTACGGAGGAAGCGACAAGTATCCACCGTTTACCCGTCGCATCGTTAGAATCGCCAGTATGTCGCCGAACGATTTTCTGCGAATGCCGGAGAACGTTCTGACACAGTTCGCCGCGTGATAAAATCTTGGTGTTATGCACGACCCTAACGACTTTCCCACCCCTGACGATGCCGACCGCATCACGCAGGAAACCATCGAAAAATACGCCCGGTACGTCAATCCCGCCGCGCTGAACCTGCTGAAATTAGGTGGATTCGACAAGGTGGAGTGGCGTGGTAACGGCGCGACGATTACCGACCTGCACGGTAAATCGTACATTGACTGCCTCGGCGGGTACGGCGTGTTCGCCCTCGGTCACGCGCACCCCGAAATCGTTGCCGCCGTGCAAGCCCAAGCGGCGACCCTGCCGCTATCGAGCAAAACGTTTTTGAACAAGCCGCTCGCCGATTTGTGCGAGCGTCTCGCTCAACTCGCGCCCGGCGACTTGCAGTATACGTTTGTCTCGAACTCCGGCACGGAAGCCATTGAAGCCGCCTTGAAGTTCGCCCGTGCCGCGACAAAGCGCACCAACTTTGTCGCCGCGCACGGGGCGTACCACGGCAAAACGTTCGGGGCGTTGTCGGCGTCGGGGCGCGACGTGTACAAAACGCCGTTCGCGCCCTTAGTCCCCGGCTTCTCGCACGTGCCGTTCGGCGACTTTGACGCGCTCACGGGAGCCGTGGACGCGAACACCGCCGCCGTGATTCTGGAACCGGTGCAGGGCGAAAGCGGTATCCGCATTCCGCCGCGTGGCTACATTTCCCATGCCCGCGAAGTCTGCGACAAGCACGGTGCGTTGCTGATTCTGGACGAGGTGCAAACCGGAATCGGGCGCACCGGCAAAATGTTCGCTTGCGACTACTGCAAAGTAGCCCCGGATATTCTGGTGCTGGCGAAAGCGTTGGGCGGGGGCGTGATGCCGATTGGCGCGACGATGGGAACACCCGCCGTGTGGGAGGCGATGTTCAAGAACAACCCGTTTTTGCACACGTCCACGTTTGGCGGAAGCGAACTTGCCTGCGTCGCCGCGCTGGAAACGCTGAAGATTGTCGAGCGTGACAACCTATGCGCCGAATCGGAGCGTAAAGGCGCGACTCTCTTAGCCGGTTTGCGCGACGTTCAGGAACGCTACCCCGACCTGCTCACCGACACGCGGGGCGTCGGGCTAATGATCGGCGTCGAGTTCGCGGACGCCGATGTCGGCAAACTCGCTATCGGCGCACTCGTGAAGCACGGTGTCGTCGCGGCGTACACGCTAAATAACGCGAAGATTATGCGATTCGAGCCGCCGCTCGTGATAACCGACGCGCAGGTGCAAACCGTGATTGCGGCGTTCGATGCCGCCGTGTGCGAAACCGCCGAACTGCTTGCCGAACTGCTGGCGTAGGGGAGGGCGGGGATGTTCCATCCGCCGGTAGGTAGCCTCCGGCTTGTGTACCCTGCGGGTACGGACTTGTTGGTCGAAAACGGTCTCCCGGTTCGGCG